>CAMLRH010000010.1 GCA_946482375.1 uncultured Caulobacteraceae bacterium
AGCGACATCGTTCGGCTGCCGTTCCGGGGCGTCGTTCGCCGTGTGACCGGCGCCGAGAAACGAGAGAAGGCGGGCAAGCACGCCATACTCGCCGGCGGGCTGCGGCGCGCCTACTTGAAGGGGTTCCTCGACGGCGCCTGTCCCGACGTCGGGGGCGATGGCTCGATAGCGTCCCAATAATCGAGGAGCCACGTCAACTCGTCGACGTCGATCCTGAGCAGCGGCATGCGGCGGTGGGCTTCCAAGGCGCGCTGGTCCAGAACCCAGGCCATGTCCTCACGCGAATAGCGGGAGCGAAGCGTCGGGAACGCCGGCGCGTCGGCGAGCGGGCTGGGTTCGCGGCCGTCGATGGAGTGGCATTCCCCGCACTCGCGCCGCGCGATGCGTTCTCCGGCTGGGAGACCGTTCATGACCACCAGCCGGGCTGACGGCGCAGGTTCGCTTTCCGGACCCGCGCAGCCCGCGACGGCGGCGAGCGCCAAGGCGCCCAGGATGGCTTTGGAAGTGGAATGGCCGATCATCGGAGCAAGGTAACGGAACGCTGTCGCCTCGTCTTGACCTGGATCAAGGCGCGGATGGTCCGCGGCGCGAACTCTTCCGCAAGAGGAGAGGTTCGATGGAAGACCTGAAAGACCGCTTCATCGCCGAACTCGACAAGCGTCGTGTGCTGCCCCTCGCCACCCTGCGCCCGGACGGTTGGCCCCAGGCCACAATCGTCGGCTACGCGAACGACGGGGCGGCGATCTATTTCATGATCTCGCGAGAAAGCCAGAAGTACGCCAATCTCCAGGCGGACAATCGGGCCTCGATCTGTATCGGCGAAGATACCACCGACCCAATGGCGATTGGCGGCGCCTCGATGGCCGCAACGGTCGCTGAAGTCACCGACAAGGCGGAGCAGGAACGCGCCCTGGCGGTGATGTTCAAGCGCTACCCCGAGTATGAGCCGATGATGAAGGGCGCCGACACCAGCGGCATGGTGATGATGCGCGCCAGGCCCTTGATCGCGTCGGTTCTGACTTATGAGAAGGGTTTTGGGCACACCGACACGGTGTGGTTTGCCGAACCCGCCAGTGGGGCCCCTCTCGGCTAGGACGCGGCTCGCCTGAAGCTCCAACCGGGAAGGTCATTTGCCCGGGGCGTCTGGACCCTTCATCGGAACTCTAAACCGCTCGAGCGCCTCGTCACGCTTGCGGTCAAGGAAGGTCACGGCGTCGTCGAAGGCGCCGAACGTCAGGCACTGGCGGTCGCCGAACAGTTCGTCCATCGACGCCGTCCAGATGTGGAAGTGCGGGTCGGTGGTGACATAGCAGCCGAACTTGGGTCCGACCTCGCGCGGCACGCTGTGATAGGCGCCCAGGACGATATCCAGGTCGGCCTGGCTGGCGCCGGTGTCGCTGTTGGTGATGTCGAGCACGAAGTCGTAGGACGCCACCACCGGCTCTTCCCTGATCAGCTGCGCGGTCGCCCGGCTGAGCGTCGTGCCCGCAAAGCCGGGCCTCGCCGTGATCAGCATCCGCCGCTTCGCGCGGTCGATCGTGAACACGCCGCGGGGCGGCCGCGAGGGAGAGAAGGGCGAGGTCGCGTCCATACGGCGTAGTTAGCCGCCAATCCTTGCGCATTCCCTATCCGCGACAGGCTGCGGGAACGCCGAATTTTCCCGCGGCCACATACCTATAGGCAGCCTCGCCGCATCATCCCTACTGTAGGCGCAGCCCTTGGCGCCCCGCGGGTGGGAGTAATGGCGTATTCGCCCAAGCCGCCGCTGACCGAGCCGATGACCGGCGGACCCGAGTCCGGCGGCGATGATCTGCGGGCCTGGGCGCTGCAGTACGGCCCGGCGCTGCGCCGCTATTTCGCGCGGCGGGCGAGCGCGGCGGACGTGGACGACCTCGTCCAGGAGGTCTTTCTCCTCATGCAGTCGCGGGGCGCGACGTCGCGGATTGAGAACGTCGAGGGCTATCTGTTCCGCACCGCCGCCAATGTGCTCGGCCAGCGCCGGCGCCGCGCGACCTGGGCCTGGGGACGGCAGGAGGACATCGAGGACGGCGCGGGCCCCGCCGACGAAATCTCGCCCGAACGGATTCTCATCGGCAAGGAGGACTTCGACGCGCTGCTCGAGGCGCTGGAAGGCCTGCCGCCGCGAAGCGCGCTGGCCTTCATGCTGTTTCGGCTCGAGCGGCTGCCGCAGGAGGACATCGCCCGGCGCATGGGCATCTCGCTGCGCGCGGTGCGGGCGCTGGTCAGCCGCGCCCACCAGCGGATCTACGAGCAAGTGGGGTGGCGGCTATGAGCGCGCGTCGTGAGAACGGACCGCCGGACGCCATCCTGGACGAGGCCATGGACTGGCGGCTGCGCCAGGAAGAGGGCGATCTTTCGCAGGCCGAGCGGGACGCGTTCGCGGTCTGGCTGGCGCAATCTCCCCGGCATCAGGACGCCTACGACGGGCTGCAAACCTTCTGGGACGCGACCGGAGCGCTGGATCGCCACCCGCGCTACGGTGCGATCCTGCGCAAAGCCGAGGTCGCGACGGGACGAGTGCGGATCACGCGCCGGGCCATCGCCGCCGGTATCGCGGCTGCTGTGGTGGGGCTGGGCGGGTTCGGTCTCTACTATCAGCTGGGACCCAAGCCCCTGGCCGACCAGTCGTTCAGCACCGCGGTGGGCCAACAGGCGACCGTGACCCTGCCTGACGGTTCGCAGCTCACGCTCAACACCGACACGGTGGTGCGCACGACGGCCGACGAGGACCGGCGGCTCGTCTATCTCGACAAGGGTCAGGCCTACTTCAAGGTCGCCAAGGACCGGCGCCACCCGTTCGTTGTGACGGCGGCGGGGCGCACCGTGACCGCGCTTGGCACCGCGTTCGACGTGCGGGTCGACCGGGGCGAGCTGAAGGTCGTCCTCGTCGAGGGCGAGGTGCGCGTGGCGGCCGCCAAACCGCCCAGCCACGCCAGCGGCGGCGCCAGGCGCGCGGGCCCGATGACGACGGACATGTCGGCGGGCTCGCAGCTGGTCGCCCGCGACGACACCGAATGGCGGCTGACGCCCACCAACGTCGACCGCGAAACCAGTTGGCTGACGGGGCAGCTGGTCTTCGACGGCGCGCCGCTGGGCGACGTGGTCGAGGAAATGAACCGCTACTCGACGCGCAAGATCGCGCTCGCCGATCCCACGCTGACCGAACGGCGGATCGGCGGCAACTTCGCGCCGGGCGATGTCCAGGGCTTCGCCAGAATTCTGGAGGCGGCGGGGATCGCCACACTGGAGGAACAGCCGGACGGAAGGATACTGGTTGTGGCGGCCAAGTAAAAAATTTGTAGCGGCATGTACCTATCAGGCCACTGTTCAGCATCTCCCTTGGCAGGAGCGAAGTCTCCAAGAAAAAGGGGGAAGACATGAGGCTTTTCAGGAAGTCTGGCCATGCGCGCCTGATGGTTGGCGTTGCGGCGGGTGCGTTGGCGCTCGCGTTCGGATCCGGCGCCGCCTGGGCGCAATCCAAACCGATCACTGTTGAGCCCCAGACGCTGGCCTCGGCGCTGAACGACTTCGGCAGCCAGACCGGGCAGCAGGTTTTCTTCACCACCGAGCTCACCGGCTCGAAGCTTTCCGGCGGCGTCGCCGGCGCCACCGACGAGCAGGTCGCGCTCGCGCAGATACTGCAGGGCACGGGCCTGCGGTTCCGCCGCGAAGCCAACGCCTACATCATCGAGGAGGGCGCATCCGCCCCCCAGTCCGGAAGCGCCGCGGGGGACGGCGCTGACGGCACGGTCGAGGCTCTGATCGTCACCGCTCAGAAGCGGGAAGAAGACATCCAGGACGTGCCGATCGCCATCTCGGCCTTCACCCAGACGGCGCTTGAGCAGCAGAAGATCGAGGGCGGCTTCGACCTTTTGAAAGCCATCCCCAACGTCACCTTCTCGAAGAACAACTTCACGTCCTACAATTTCGCCATCCGCGGCATCGGCACCAAGGCGGTGTCGGCCACGACCGACCCAGGCGTCGCCGTAAGCTTCAACAACTCGGCATTGCTCCAGAACCGTCTGTTCGAGCAGGAATACTTCGACATCGAGCGCGTCGAGGTCCTGCGCGGGCCGCAGGGCACGCTCTATGGCCGCAACGCGACCGCCGGCGTGGTCAACGTCATCTCCGCCAAGCCTGACATGGACGAGTTCGACGGCTGGATCAAAGGCGAGGTCGGCAACTATCACGCCAAGCGCCTGTCAGCGATGGTCAACGTGCCGCTGCTCAAGGACAAGGTGGCCGTGCGTCTCGCCGGCGCCCTGACCGACCGGTTCGGCTACGACTACAACACCGGCACCGGCAACGCGATCAACGGTCGCGACCTGTGGTCCGCGCGCCTGACGCTGGCCATCAATCCCACCGACAACGTCCGGGCCAATGTGATCTGGGAGCGCTTTGAGGAGGACGACAACCGCTCGCGCACCGGCAAGCAGGTCTGCCACCGCGACCCCGGGCCATACATGATCGGCGACACCCGCACCGAGCACTTCGTCGGCGACGGGCACCAGCTGGTCGAGAGCTATATCCCCTTCAACAACGCGCGACGGGCGATCTTCTCGCAGGGCTGCCTGCCGGGCTCGCTCTACGACCCGATGGCGTTCGGCACGCCCAACGGACTGTCGCTGCCGTTCGTGCAGGCGCAGGCCATCGCCGCGTCGTGGGCCTTTGGGCCTCCCGATGAGAACGGCGTCCCCACCTCGCTGGTCAGCTGGACCACCGATCCCTACGGCGGACTGATGCAGTCGTCCGATCTGCGGGTGATCGACTCCATCAAGGACCCGACCTACCGGGCCAAGGCCGACGTCGTTCAGTTGAACGTCGAGTTCGACCTGAGCGAAGGGCTGACCTTCTACTCCCAGACCGTCTATAACGAAGACACCACCTACTCGACCCAGGACTACAACCGCTTCAACACGGTGCCGATCTTCAGCGATACGGCGGCCTGGGAAGTCTGGGGCGAGCCCTCGTGGTTCCGCCCCTTCGCGCGGGGCGGGCAGTTCTGCGACCCCCAACTCGGTTGCTCGGACAAGCTGGTCGCCTTCGACCAGGCGTCCGCCGAAGGCAAGCAGTTCGGCCAGGAAATTCGTCTGCAGTCGGATTTCGACGGGCCGATCAACTTCAGTGTCGGCGCCAACTACACGACGTTCGATACGGTCATCGACTACTACGTCTTCACGAACCTCATCACGGCGGCCGCTTCGATCCCGCCGTTCAACTGGTCCTACATGGTCTTCGAGGATCCGCAGGAAGCCTGCTGGAATTTCCTGGAGATGACGTTCGACGTCAACGATCCGCAGATCTGCCCCTACATCGACCCCAATCCGCTGGAGTCGATCAACGGGGAAGGTCACAACTACTTCCGCAGCAAGAACCCTTACGAGCTCAAGTCCAGCGCCGTCTTTGGGGAAGTCTACTGGAACGCCACCGACGCGCTGAAGGTGACGGCGGGTCTGCGCTACACCGACGACCGCAAGACCTTCACTCCCGTTCCGAGCCAGGTGCTTCTGGCCAACGGCACCATCGCCGGCGGAGACGTCGCGAGGGGCTATCCCGAGGGCGAGGACATCAAGCAGCACTGGGGCGAATGGACGGGCCGTCTGGGCGCCGACTGGAAACCGGTGCTGTCGTTTACCGACGACACCATGGTCTATGCCTTCTATTCGCGGGGCTACAAGGGCGGCGGCGCCAACCCGCCGGCTCCGGGCTTCGGCGAGAAGTCGCTGTTCGACTTCAGGCCGGACCTGGAAGCCGGGATCGTCACATCGCTGACCAACTCAGGGAACGCGCAATACATCCCCGCCGTATTGGCCCGCTTCAACGCGCCCATCCTGCATCTCACGGGCGTTGAGTACGAACGCACGTTCAAGCCGGAGTTCGTCAACGCCTTCGAGGTCGGCGCCAAGAACACCCTGCTGGGCGGCGCGATGACGGCGAACGTCAACGCCTTCTTCTACGACTACGAGGATTACCAGGTCTCACAGATCCGGGACCGCACGGCCGTCAACGAGAACTTCGACGCGACGGTGTGGGGCCTTGAGTTCGAGGGCATGTTCTCGCCGGCCCGTAACCTGCATTTCAGGGGCACGTTCGGTTACCTCGACACCAGTATCGGCGATGGCGAGCAGTCCATCGACATCATGAACCGCACGCAGAGCGACCCGAACTTCGTGCTGGTCAGGTCGTGGATGCAGCTGCCGTCAAACTGCATCGCGCCGCTGCACGTCGTTGAACATTACCTCCAGACCCATACCGGTCCGAATAACCAGTGGTGGGGCATCTGCGGCGGCACCGGCAACATCACCGACATCATGAACCTGCCGACGCTGATCGGGTCGGGCGCGGTTATCCTCGATGAAAACACCGGCACCATTTACGACCCGGCCTATTACAATGGCCAGAACGGCACGATGGATATCCACGGCGGCGCCGGGATCATGGCCGACCTCTCCGGCCGGGAACTGCCCAACGCACCGCACTGGACGATAAGCTTCGGCGGCCAGTACGAGATGGAGTTCATGGAGGGCTGGAAGGCCGTCGTTCGCGCCGACGCCTACTGGCAGTCACAGTCGTGGGCGCGGGTGTACAACGCCGTCAACGACAAGCTGCACGGCTGGTACAACGCCAACCTGTCGCTGTGGTTTGAGAGCGAGGACGGGCTGAAGATCGAGCTCTACGCCAAGAACATTCTGGACGGACAGCCGATCACCGACGCCTTCATCAACTCCGACGACACGGCGCTCACCACCAACGTCTTTGCCCTGGACCCGCGCCTCATCGGCCTGTCCATCCGCAAGGACTTCTGATCCCCCGGCTCGCGAACCCCTTCGACGACCGGAGACTGAGGCGGCGGACCCGACACCCGCCGCCTCTTTCCTGTTCCCGCAAAAAAGTTCGCACCCCCGCATAGGGTATCGCGCCTGATCTGCGTCATAGTCGCGAGCGGGGTCCGTCCGGGCGGACCGGGGCCGCGCTCGCATGCGTGGTTTGGGGCAGGTCAGGGTCGATGGCGACACCGCCGAAGATGCCGGTCAGCGTGGCGCATCCGGTGCGCACCGAGGACCTGGCCGCGTGGGCGCAACGCTATGGCCCGGCGCTGCGCCGCTATTTCCTGAAGAAGGTGAGCCCGGCGCAGGCCGACGACCTGGTGCAGGAGGTGTTCGCCCGGCTGCAGGCCCGCTCCACCGCTACACCGCTCGACAACGTCGAGGGCTATCTGTTCCGCTCGGCGGCGAACGTGCTGATCAGCCACTTTCGCACCGAGAGCGGGCAGGGGTGGGACCGCCACCGACGGCTGGAAGAGTGGCTCGAGCCGCCGGAGAACATCTCGCCCGAGCGCACCCTGATCGGCAAACAGGACATCGAGCGGGTGATCGCCTCGCTGGAGGACATGCCGGCCCGCTCGCGCGAGGCCTTCCTGCTGCACCGCTTCGAGGAGCTGACGGGACCCGCCATCGCGCGGCGGATGGGCATTTCGGTGAAGGGCGTCGAGGCGCTGCTGGCGCGGGCCATGCGCCACATCTCGGCGGCCATGGAGGACGCGTCGTGAGCGGGCGCCGCGAGGAGATTGTAGAGGCCGCGCCGACGCCGGAGGCGGTTGCCGCCAACTGGTTCGGCCGCCTGCGCATCGGCGGGCTGAGCGAGGCCGAGCAGACCGCGTTCGCCGACTGGCTCGAGGCCTCGCCCGAGCACCGGGCGGCCTACGAGACGCTGGAGCGCGCCTGGGCGGGCGTCGAGACGATCCGCAACGATCCCCGCGTGCTGGCGCTGCGCGAGCAGGCGCTGCGCCGTAATCCGGCCTGGCGGCGTTTGCTGGCGCCGCTGGCCGCGGCCGCCTGCCTTGTCGCCGCCTCCGGTGGGACGTGGCTCGCCTACGACCAGGGGCTGATCCCCTATCGCCAGTTCCAGACGCGGTCGTACAGCACCGCCATTGGCCAAAGCTCGACGGTCAAGCTGCCCGATGGGTCTGTCGTGACCCTGAACACCGACACCGTCCTGCGCACGGAGGCCGTGAAGGGCCGCCGCCAGATCTATCTCGACAAGGGCCAGGCCTTCTTCCGGGTGGCGAAGGACCCGGCGCACCCGTTCGTGGTCAACGCCGGCGGCCGCACGGTGACCGCCATCGGCACCGCCTTCGACGTGCGCGTCGATCCCGGCCGCTTCGAGGTGACTTTGGTGGAAGGGAAGGTCCGGGTGGAGGCGCCGACGCCCGAGCCGCTGGCCGCGACGCCGCGCGCCGGCCCGCCGCGCATCCAGGCCACCGAAATGGTCGCCGGCACCCAGCTCGTCGCCTCGACCGAGGCCGCCTGGAAACTGCAGGAAATCGACGCCCGCCGGGAAACCAGCTGGACGACCGGGCAACTCAGCTTCCTGCGCAAGCCGCTGGGCGAGGTGGTGAGCGAACTGAACCGCTATTCGAACACCCGTATCGTCGTCGCCGATGAAGAACTGGCCGCCATTCCGATCACCGGCACCTTCAAGCCGGGCGACAACGAAGGTTTCGCCGCCGCGATCGTGTCCTACGGCATGGCGCGGGCGGTTGAAGAAAAAGACGGAATTATTCGCCTCGTCGGAGCGTCGACGAAAAATGTTGAGGAGCCCGCATAGGGAGTCGCCCTGGTTTCGCGTCCTTGGGTCGCGGAGGTTCGTTCACGCCTCCGGGAAAAACGATCACTTGGGGGAGTGAAACATGAAAAATCGTCAGCGGCTTCGTCACACGCGCCTGATGTGCGGCGCGGCGGTCGCCGCCCTCGCCATCGCGACCGGCGCGCAGGCCCAGACCCGCATCAGCATCGCGCCGCAGCCGCTCGACACCGCGCTGAACGAACTCGGCGCGCAAGGCAATCAGCAGGTCCTGATCCGCTCCGACGTCGCCACCGGCAAAATGACCCGCGGCGTCAGCGACGCGCCCTCCTTCGAGGTGGCGCTGGGCGAACTCCTCCAAGGCACCGGCCTCACCTGGCGCCGCGAAGGCGAAACCTTCCTGATCGTGAGCGCCACCGACCCCCAGCCCGGAAGCGCCGCGGGGGACGGCGCTGAGGGCACCGTCGAGGCGCTGATCGTCACCGCGCAAAAGCGCGAGGAAGACATCCAGGACGTGCCGATCGCGATCAGCGCGTTTACGCAGGAAACTCTCGAAAGATCGCAAGTGGCCGGCGGCCCGGACCTGATGACCCAGGTCCCGAACATGACCTTCACCAAGACGAACTTCAGTTCGTATTCGATCCAGCTGCGGGGTATCGGCACCCAAGCGATTTCGGCGACGACCGACGCCGCCGTAGCGGTCACCTTCAATAACACCCCCTTCATCCGTAACAACTTCTTCGAGCAGGAATTCTACGACTTGGAGCGTGTCGAGGTGCTGCGCGGGCCGCAGGGCACGCTCTACGGCCGCAACGCCACCGCCGGCGTCGTCAACGTGATCTCGGCCAAGCCCCGGTTCGGGTTTGAAGCGAGGGTTTCGGCGGACGTCGCCAATTTCCATTCCACTCGTCTGGAGGGGATGGTCAACGTCCCCCTCGTGGAAGACATGGTGGCCATGCGTCTCGCCGCCGCCTGGACGAAGCGGGACGGCTACGCCACCAACGAGCTGACAGGCAATCCCATCGACGGTCGCGACCTGTGGTCGACGCGGGTGTCGCTGCGGTTCTCGCCGTCCGACAGCATCAACGCCAACCTGATCTGGGAACACTTCGAAGAGGACGACGACCGCCTCCGCAGCGGTAAGCAGCTTTGCAAGACCGACAAGGTCACGAACGTCGGCGGCATCCCAATCATGGGCGAATTCACGAACTGGGCCAATCCTGGCAACGATCTCCTCTGGTCCCGGCCGGTCGCGGTGTTTGCCCGTGGATGCGAACCGGCCTCGCTCTACTCCCCCGATTCCTTCGGGACGCCGAACGGCCTGGCGCTGCCCTATTACGTGCCGCTCGGCTCCATCGGGCTTCCGATCGCTCTGGATGATCCGTACGTCAGCCGCACGCAGTCGAGCGACCTGCGCGTCATCGAATCCGCCCGCGACCCCGGCTATCAGGCCCAATCGGACATCTTCGAGCTGCAGCTAGGTCTCGACTTGACCGACACTCTGACCCTATCGCTGGAGACGGGCTACAGCGCCCACACCATCTTCTCGACGCAGGACTTCAATCGTTTCAATACCGCGGCAGGGGCCTGGGAGCAGACCTCGGGCGGTCTTCTCGGGCGCGAGGACGTCCTCACCCCCGGCCCGAATGGCGGCATCTTCTGCGATCCGCAGATCGGTTGCTCGGACCGGCTGGTCGCGGTCGATCTTTCGCAAGCTGAGGCTCGGCAGTTCAGCCAGGAACTGCGGCTGGGCTCAAACTATGAGGGTCCTTTCAACTTCAGCCTGGGCGCCAACTTCCTGCGCTACGACAACGAGGACAAATACTACGTCTTCGTCAACAGCCTGACGATGATCGCGGCCCTGGCGCCCTATGGGACCAGCGAGGAGCTGCTGCCCTACGTGGTCGGCGACGACAACGCCGAATGTCTGATGGCCGGACTGATCCCGCCGGATTTCGGCCAAATCCAGGATGTCGGGGGCTGCACCTACATCGACCCCAATCCGATCGGCAACCTCAACGACAAGGGCCACAACTACTTCCTGAGCAAGAACCCGTACAAGCTTATTTCCTATGCGGTTTTTGGAGAAACCTACTACGAGCTCACCGACAATCTGAAGGTAACGGCGGGCGTCCGCTGGACCGTCGACAAGAAGGAAGCGCCGCGTATTCCGAGCTGGGTCCTGGCCGAGGATACGGTCGGGTATCCGGTGGTCGACGTGATCGAGCAGGAATGGCGCGAGCCGACCGGACGACTGGCGATCGACTGGAAGCCGGACCTCTCCTTAACCGACGAGACGCTGGTCTATGCGTCTATCGCGCGCGGTTATAAGGCGGGCGGGGCGAATCCGCCGCCGGCCGGACCGGTAATGTATTGCTCCGAGTGCGGGGCTGGAAGCGATTCGAGCACCCTCGGCCCAGCGGTGGTCTCGAAATCGGCCACCCACCCGAAGACCTTCGATCCCGAGTTCATCAATGCCTTCGAGCTGGGCAGCAAGAACACGCTCCTCGACGGCCGACTGACGCTCAACCTGGCCGCCTTCTACTACGACTACACCGGCTACCAGATCTCCCAGATCGTCAATCGCTCGGCGGTGAACCTGAACTTCGACTCCGAGGTCTGGGGTCTGGAGATTGAGGCAGACTGGCGCCCGTTCGAGAACCTCCGCCTTGGCTTCAAGGGCGGCTACGAGAACACCCGTGTGGCCGATGGCATGAAGGCGGTCGATATCATGGACCGGACCGCCGGCGATCCCAACTGGATCGTCGTCAAGCCCTTCCCCACCTTCCCGTCGAATTGCATCATGCCTGTTTCGCTATTCGTGAGGCCCGATGGCAACCTCTACAAGCTGGGCAACGCCGGGGGCGGTGGCGCAGGACCGTGCGAACTTGCCTATGTGCTTGGTTTGGACCCTCTCACGGAGGCGGCCTACAATCCCAATACACACATCACCAACCAGGGCTTCAGCGCTTCGGACCCGTACCTCGGATTCGATCCGTTCTCCGCGCACAACTTCGGTGAAGGCATAGATAAGGATCTGTCAGGCAACGAGCTGCCCAACGCGCCGAACTTCACGGCGACAATCACCGCCGACTACACAATCCCGCTTCCAAATGACTGGCTAGCGACCCTGCACACCGACCTTTATTACCAGTCAGAAGCCTGGACGCGGATCTTCAACACCGAGGGTTACGACAAGCTGAAGGCCTACACGAACGTCAATCTAGCCGCGATCTTCACAAATGACGACCGGGGCTGGAAGGTGATGACTTACGTCAAGAACGTCTTTGATCGAGACTCCATCACCGGCGCCTTCCTCAACTCCGACGACACGGGTCTCACCACCAACGTTTTCCTGACTGAGCCGCGCCTCTACGGCATTCGCGTCACCAAGGACTGGAACGGCGGTCCCTGGTGGACGGGGGCGAGCCCGGGCCACGAGGGCCCGTTCCCCCTGACAGTGGAAATCGCGGGACAGATTCAGCGGTATGATGCCGGCAACAGCCCCGTCGTTCCTGCATTTCGGTCTGATGTGGCGCCGGAACTCGATGTATTCGGCGGCTCGCAAAACAACGACTACGACACCGGCGACGGACGGTCAGTCAAGCTGACCTATCGGCCAGGAGGAGGCGTCTGGACAGTATCGGCGGCCGCCCGTTTTGGAAGGACGAACGGCGTTGGGCCCGACGTGCGCGCTGAGTACCAGACGGAACCGGTCTGCATTGTTGGGGGGTTCTACGCGGCGTATTGCCCATACTATGTTGACGATCCGGACATCTATGTGTCGGCCACGGCATGGTCGGCGGAATCCAGCCGCTTCCGGGAACAGCACGATATCGTCGATTTCGCCGTCGGGCGCGACTTCGGCCTCGGTTCCCTGGCGAGATCGAGGGTCAGCTTGGGCGTTCGCTACGCCCAGTTCCAATCCGCCACCACGACTGAAACGAGCGTGCTGACGAACTGGGATATCCCGCCCGGCTTCACCTATCCTGTCGCGCTTCCCGTGAGGCACGACCGGTTCGACGCGACGCTGATGGCCGAGCGCGAATTCGAAGGCGCCGGGCCCGTGGTCACTTGGGAGGCCTCGCATCACCTGTTCGGCTCGGATGGCGCCGGATATGTGGACCTTGATTGGTCGGCGAGCGCGGGAGTGCTGTTCGGTGACCAGAAGCATACGCTTACCGGAACCGAAGAGCGGAAGGCCTACGAGACGTCAGCTTTCGGTTTCGCGGACGTCGCTCTGAGGTGGTCCCGGCCCGACGACATCGACGTCACGCCGGTCGCGGCCAGCCGCAGCGGCTCCGCCACCGTTCCGACTTTAAGCGCCGGCCTCGGTCTTTCCTACAGCATTGACCGGGTGAGCATCGGGGCCGGCTACCGCTGGGAGCGCTACTTCGATGTCCTCGACGGCGGCGCTCTGGAGCGCAGGCGCGAGGACCGCACCATCGACGGTCCCTACTTCAAGCTCTCCGTCGGCTTCGGCGGCTAGAACCTCCGGCTTCGGTCCCCTCTGAACCGGAACATACTGAGGCGGCGGGCCCTACCCGCCGCCTCATTTTCTTTCGCCCGCCATGTAGGGCGCCGCGCCATTCATGGCTCTGACTGATAGAGTAGGTGTGTCAAAGGGCGAGGGGCGTCGATGCCGCCTCCGACGAAACGGCTGGATCCGGACGCCGCGTTTGCGGCCGAGCAGGTGCGCGCCTGGACGGCGCAGTACGGGCCGGCGCTGCGCCGCTATTTCCTGAAGAAGGCTGGGCCCAACGAGGCCGAGGACCTGGTGCAGGAGGTGTTCCTGTCGCTGCAGCTGCGCGGTTCGGCGGGCGGCGAGATCGAGAACATCGAGCGCTATCTGTTCCGCACCGCCGCCAACGTCATCGTGCGCCGCCACCAGCGCCAGAAGTGGGACTGGGCCGGCCATGACATCCTCGACGACCTGGATGAGGACCTGTCCGACGACGTCTCGCCCGAGCGCGTGCTGATGGGCAAGGAGGAGCTGGACCGGGTGCTCGCCGCCATGCGCGGCCTGCCACCCCGCTGCAGCCAGGCCTTCTTCCTGCATCGCTTCGAGGAGCTGACCTATTCGGCCATCGCCGCGCGCATGCGCATTTCGACCAAGGCGGTGGAGCGGCTGATCCAGCGGGCGCTGCGCCGCATCTCCCAGACGCTGGATTCCGAGCTATGACCGGCCCCGCGCATGACCTCGAGGAGACGGTGGGCGACGCCCGCGACATCGCCGCCGGCTGGTTCGCCCGCCAGCGCTCGGGCGAGATGACGCCGGCCGACCGTGCAACGCTGCGCGCCTGGCTGGAGGAGGACCCGGCCCACCGCATCGCCTACCTGTCGGTCCGCCGGGCGTGGGGCGGGGCCGGCGTGCTGCGCGGCGATCCGCAGGTGCTGGAGATCCGCCAGCAGTGGTCCGAACGCCCGGCGCCGTCACGGTTCGGGCGGGCTGCGGCGGCGGTGCTGATGGCCGGCGTGGTCGCGGCGGGCGGCTACGGCGGCTGGCGCTGGGTGCTGGGGCCAAAGCCGCTGGCGGACGCCGCCTATCGGACGGCCATCGGGGAGCAGACGACCGTTCGCCTGCCCGACGGGTCGGAAGTCACCCTGAACACCGACACGGTGCTGCGTACGCGGGCCGACAAGGACCGGCGCCTCGTCTATCTCGAGCGCGGCCAGGCCTTCTTCACCGTGGCCAAGGACCGGACGCATCCGTTCGTCGTCACGGCGGCCGGGCGGACGGTGACGGCGCTCGGCACCGCTTTCGACGTGCGAGTGGACGCGGGCCGTTTCGAGGTGACGCTGGTGGAGGGCAGGGTGCGCGTCGAAGCTCCGGTCCCGGCCACGAGCGGCGCGGTGGGGGAGGCCCCGACGGCGAACTTCCGCGCCACCGAAATGATCGCCGGCTCACAGCTGGTGGCGACGGCGCAGGAGCCCTGGCGCGTGACGCCGGCCAACGTGGTCGTCGAAACCAGCTGGACCAAGGACATCCTGATCTTCGACGACGAGGCGCTGAGCGCCGTGGTGGCCGAGCTCAACCGCTATTCCGAAAAGAAGATCGTCATCGCCGACGCGGACATCGCGCAAACGCCGATCAGCGGCACCTTCCGCCCGGCGGACGTCGACAGTTTCGTGCGCACGCTGGAGGCTTACCGGGTCGCGAAATCAGGCGAAGACACGCGCGAGGCGGTGCAGCTCTATGCGTATTGATCGTTCCTCGGAATTATTTCCGACGCCGAATGTAGGGCGCCGCTCGAACGTTGGCTCAACCAGGATAGGGGAGTGAAGAAACTCCCGAAAAAGGGGGAGCTAACGCCGTGAGAACAGGCCCATCATTTCGCACTCGTCTTCTGGGTGGCGCCGCGCTGGCCGCGGCTATCAGCTGCGCCCAGCCGGCGTTCGCTCAAGCAGAGACCATAGATATCGCGCCCCAGCCGCTGACGACCGCCCTTTATCAACTGGGCGTCCAGACGGGACAGCAGATCATTTTCTCGCCCTCGCTCGCTGCGGCGAAGATGTCGCAAGGCACGAGAAGCGCCGACAATATCGAACTCGCCCTCAACCAGCTCCTCGAAGGCACTGGCCTGACCTACGAACGCACCGCCGACGCCATCCTGATCAAAAAGGCCGCCGCCGACCCCCAGTCCGGAAGCGCCGCGGGGGACGGCGCTGACGGGACTGTCGATACGCTGATCGTCACCGCTCAAAAGCGGGAAGAAGACATCCAGGATGTGCCGATCGCGATCAGCGCGTTCACGCAGGAGGCTCTGGAGACCCACCAGATCGCCGGCGGTCCGGACCTGATCACCCAGGTCCCGAACATGACCTTCACCAAGACGAACTTCAGTTCGTACTCGATCCAGCTTCGCGGCATTGGCACCCAGGCGATTTCCGCGACAACCGACCCGGGCGTCGCCGTCGCCTTCAACAACACGCCCTTCATCCAGAACCGCTTCTTCGAGCAGGAATTCTACGACCTGGCGCGCGTCGAGGTGCTGCGGGGTCCGCAGGGCACGCTCTACGGCCGCAACGCCACGGCGGGCGTCGTCAACATCATTTCGCAAAAGCCGAAGTTCACCGCCGAGGCCAAGCTTTCGGCTGACGTGGCCAACTACAACTCCACGCGCGTCGAGGGCATGGTCAACGTGCCGCTGGTCGAAGACAAGGTCGCCTTGCGGCTGGCCGGCGCCTGGACCAAGCGCGAGGGCTACGCCACCAACGAGCTCACCGGCAACCCGATCGACGGCCGCAATCTCTGGTCGACCCGGCTTTCGTTGCGGTTCACGCCCAACGACAAGATCGACGCCAACCTGATCTGGGAGCATTTCGAGGAAGACGACGACCGCCTGCGTTCGGGCAAGCAGCTGTGCAAGAAGCACGTGGTCACGCAGGTCGGCGATATTGCGACGCCCGATTTCAACCAGAGGCTGGTCATTGGAGGCGGCCAGGGCGCCGACTACATCGCCGTTCAGCCGCGCTTCAGCCAGGGCTGCATCCGCAATTCGCTCTATTCGCCGGACTCCTTCCAGACGCCGAACGGCGCGTCGGTCCCCTACTATGTGCCGCTGGGCGCCATCGGCCTTCCGACGACCTTCTTCGACCCCTACGCAAGCCAGGTGCAGTCGCCCGACCTGCGGGTCATCGAGTCGAGTATCGAGCCGGAGTATCGGGCCAAGGCCGATATCGGCGAGCTGCAGGTCAGCTGGGATATCACCGATCACCTGACCTTCAGTTCGGAAACCGGCTACGCGTCCGACTTCGTTTACTCCCTGCAGGACTTCAACCGCTTCAATACGGTCGAGGGCGCATGGAATACGACCAGCAACGGCGGCCAGGTCGCCATCGCGGCCGGTCGCCTGAACTCTGACGGGGAGTTCTGCGATCCCCAGCTCGGCTGCTCCAGCAGGCTGATCGCGGTAGATATCGCGACCGCCGAAGGCCGGCAGTTCAACCAGGAATTCCGTATCGCCTCGGACTTCGATGGGCCGTTCAACTTCAGCCTCGGCGCCAACTTCACGCGCTTCGACCTGATGGCGAAGTACTACGTCTTCATCAACTCTCTGGGGCTGGCGGCCACCGGCAACAACACCAATTCCATATACGGTCCGGACAACCTGTATGTGCCCGGCGTGTCGGACAACAGCGAATGCCAGACGACCGGGATGATCCAGGGCGACCCGGAGGAGGCGTACGGCTACCTGTGCGTCTATATCGAGCCGAACCCGATCTCGAACATACAGGATCAGGGTCACAACTATTTCCTCAGCAAGAACCCCTACAAGCTCATCTCATATGCGGTGTTCGGTGAAGCCTATTATGAAATCACTGAAAATCTGAGGTTGACGGCGGGCCTTCGCTGGACCGTGGACAAGAAGGAAGCGCCGCGGATTCCGAGCTGGACGCTGGTGGGCGGCACCGTCGGCTATCCCGTGCAGGAAGTCATTGAGCAGGAATGGCGCGAACCCACCGGGCGCCTGGCCCTCGACTGGAAGCCAGACCTGACGTTCACCGACGAGACGCTGCTCTATGCGTCCTACGCACATGGCTACAAGGCGGGCGGAGCCAATCCACCGCCGCTCGTAAACCCGTTGTCGCCGGAGTCTTTCGCCAGCGGTCCGGGCGGCGGCGGCGGACCCGTTCTGCGAGACTTCGCCTCAGCCACCCGGCCAAAGACATTCGAAGCGGAGTACGTGAACGCGTTCGAACTCGGCGCCAAGAACACGCTGGCGGACGGTCGGGTCGTCCTGAACATGGCCGCCTTCTACTACGACTACACGGGCTATCAGATCTCGGAGATCGTGGACCGTTCGGCGTTCAACCAGAATTACGATGCTGAAGTCTGGGGGCTGGAAATCGAGGCCGACTGGCGGGTGTTTGAGAATCTGAAGCTGGGCTTCAAGGGCGGCTACGAGAACACTCGCATCGCTGACCACGAGCGGGCCGTCGACCTCATGGACCGGACGGCCGGCAATCCGGACTGGGTGATAATCCGTCCGTTCCCGACGAACCCGTCCAGCTGCATCCTGCCGGTCGCGCTCTTCACCCATCAGGGAAACCTGCCCCAGGCGCCCGGAGAAGATCCGATTGTCCTGAGCGGCCTCAATCCCGGCAACGCCATCTTTGACGTGGGCGGCGGCGGCGGTGCGTCCGACGGTGGTTGCGAACGGGCCTATGTGCTCGGGCGCGACCCCATAACGAACTTCCTCTACACACCTGATCCGGTGGGAGCCGTCACCAATTGGGCCGATAGCACCTATCCCGGCTGGAATCCGGACTGGGCGCCGAACAACGGCGAAGGCTTCGACAAGCCGCTGGGCGGCAACCAGCTGCCGAACGCACCCAACTACACCGCGACGCTGACGGTCGACTACACCCTGCCGTTGCCGAACGAGTGGCTGATGACGCTGCACACTGACCTCTACTGGCAGTCGGAAAGCTGGTGGCGGATCTTCAACGACCACGAGTACGACAAGCTCGACGAGTACTTCACGACCAACCTGGCCGCGATCTTCACGAATGAAGACGCCGGCTGGAAGGTGATGGCCTACGTCAAGAACGTCTTCGACCGCGACAGCATTACCGGCGCGTTCCTCAACTCCGACGACACCGGCCTGACCACCAATGTCTTCCTGACCGAGCCGCGTCTTTTCGGCCTGCGCGCCACCAAGGAGTTCCAGGGCGGCGCCTGGTGGCCGGGTCTGGGAAGCGATCACGCCGGGCCATACCCGCTATCGGTCGAACTGTCCGGCATGGTTCAGCGACAGGAAGCTGAATACGAAACCGTCACGCCCAGTTTCATAGATTCGTTCTCGTCCGGCCTGAACTCCCTCGATGAGGCGCAGAACCGCGATCTGGACAGGGGCGACGGGCGTGAGGTGCGCGTGACGTGGCGCCCGGGCGCGGGCCCCTGGGCCATCTCCGGCGGGCTGCGCTACGGCCGTACGAACAGCGACGTGACGCGCATTCACCGCGATGAGCAGGGGCCTGGTGCGTGTGGATTCCCGGACTGGCATCCCAGCGCCCCTTACTGTGCACCAGAATTCCGGGACGATCCATTCTACGCCGGCATCTATCTCTACCCTACCAACTTCTCGGACTCCACGATCCGGACGCGGGAGCGGCACGAAATCGCCGAGTTCCGAGTTGGCCGAGACGTCGGCCTTGGGCTGGGCGATCGTATGTCATCCAACATTGGCGTGGACTTGCGGTACGCCAAGCTGACGTCGGCGACTGATGTTGAGATGAGAGGCATACCGAACCTCGAATTCACCGACGGCTGGATCATCGACCATTTTATTGAGGACAGTAACAAATACCCGACCAGCTTCACGCGATACCAGGCTGAGCTCACCGTTGAGCGCGAGTTCGAGGGAGCCGGCCCCATGCTTTCCTGGGAGGGCGCCGCCGCGCTGCTTGGGAATAGGCGTGAGGGTCAGGTTTCCCTGGATTGGGACCTGAGCGGCGGGGCGCTGTTCGGGAAGCAGAAAACCAGCACCTCGGGTGTTGAAGCGACCGGGGCCTTTGAAGGCAGGCTCAGTCCCATACAGCTCTACGCGGGCATCGCGCAGTTCAGGGCGGACATGGAGCCGGAGACGATCTCCGAGCCGCCCCGCTCCGAGTCCGTCACCGTGCCGGTCGTGGATCTCAGTCTCGGCCTCTCCTACGAGGTCCAGCGTGTGAAGATCGGCGCGGGCTATCGCTGGGAGCGCTACTTCGACGCCATCGACGGCGGCTTCGAGGAACACAGGTCCTTCGACCGCACTATCGACGGACCTTACTTCAAGCTCTCCGTCGGCTTCGGCGGCTAGCTCCGGCTTCGGTCCCCTCTGAACCGGATACACTCGATGGCGGCGGGCGCACACCCGCCGCCATTTTTCTGTCCGCGGCGATATAGGGTACGCTCGATTTCCAGCGTTGAATGAGGTGAGCCCCTCGTCTGTGCGCGGGGCGTCGTGGGCGTCGACGTCGATGGAATCGCCGGCCGGGAAGTCTCCCGCGGAGTTGCGCAAGCCCGCCGATGCGGCGCGGCGCGAGAGCGTGCGCCGCTATATGGTCGAGTACGGCCCGGCGCTGCGCCGCTACTTCCAGCGAAAGGTGGGCCCCGCCGAGGTCGACGACCTCGTCCAGGACGTCTTCCTGAAGATGCAGGGCAGGGGCGCCTCGGCCAAGGAGACGCCTGAGAACATCGAGGGTTACCTGTTCCGTACGGCCGCCAACGTGCTGGTCTCCCACTTCCGCAAGCGCACGACGCAGGGCTGGAACCGGCTCGATCCGCTGGAGGACTTCCCCGATCCGCTCGACGACGTCTCGCCCGAGCGGGTGCTGATCGGCCGCCAGGCGGTGGACCGCGTCGCCGTCGCGTTGCAGGCCCTGCCGCCCCGCGCGCGTCAGGCCTTCCTGCTGCACCGCTTCGAGGAGCTGACCTATCCGGTGATCGCCGCCCGCATGGGCATCAGCGTCAAGGCGGTCGAGGCGCTGGTCGCTCGCGCCATGCAGCGGCTGGGCGAGCTGGTGGGGGAGCGCACATGACCTCCGCCCCCGACGCCGCGCCCGAAGACATGATGGAGACCGCCGCCCGCTGGTTCGCGCGCCGCCGCTCGGGGGAACTTGGCTCGGAGGAGGCGCAGGCGCTGGAGGCCTGGCTCGCCGAAAGCCCGGCCCACCGCGACGCCTTCCGCGACCTGCAGATCGCCTGGCGCGACGTCGAGACCATGCGCGACGACCCGCGCATCATGGCCATGCGGGCCGAGGCCGTCGCCGCGCCCAACCCGTTGCGCCGCCGCGTGCTGACCGGCGCCATCGCCGCCGGCTTTGCTTTCGCGGCCGTGGGCGCCGCCACGCTCGGCGGGCGCGAGATGCTATGGGCGGGCCAGCGCTATTCGGACCAGGAATACAGCACCGGCGTTGGCCAGCGCGCGACGGTGACGCTGCCCGACGGCACGGTGCTGACGCTGAACACCGACAGCCGCGTGCGCACCCGCGCCGCCGCCGACAAGCGGCTGATCTACCTCGACCGCGGCCAGGCCTTCTTCAAGGTGGCGAAGGACCGCCGCCATCCGTTCGTCGTCACCGCCGGCGGGCGCACGATCACCGCGCTCGGCACCGCCTTCGACGTGCGTGTGGACGACGGGCGGCTGTTCAAGGTGACCCTGGTCGAGGGCCGGGTGCGGGTCGAAAACCCGCCCGCCGCCGCCCGCTCGCCATCGGCTCCGAAGGGGCAGGCGACGGAGATGATCGCCGGAACCCAGCTCGTCGAACGCGGCGACGCCAAGTGGGACCTGGCCCGCACCGACGTGCGCCGCGAGACCAGCTGGACCACCGGCCAGCTTGTTTTCTACAGCGCCCCGCTGACCCAGGTGGTCGCCGAGCTGAACCGCTATTCCGACAAGAAGATCGTCATCGACGACGCCACCTATGCCGCGCGACCGATCAGCGGCACGTTCAAGGCCGGCGACGTCGACACCTTCGCGCGCGGTTTGGAGACCTATCAGCTCGCCCGTATCGAGAGCGACACGCCGGAAGCCGTCGTGCTCGGGCCGCCGGAATAAAAATAGAGGGCGTCGATATAGGGCGCCGTGAAATCCCCGCGTTAGGTAGAGTGAGGAGCTTTCATTTGTTCCTCAAAGAAAAAAGGGGGAGCGAAATGAACCGGGGCCGTCGTACGGCTCGCGCGCACCTGTTGTGCGGCGCGGCTATATCTGCAGTCATCTCGATGTCGGGCGTCGCGTTCGCGCAAGACGCCGAGCCGATCAGCATTCCGTCGCAATCGCTGGCCACCGCGCTGAACAGTTTCGGCGTGCAGACCGGCCGAGCCGTGATGTTCAAGCCCGAACTCGCCGCCGGCAAACAAAGCCGCGCCGTCGACGCCGCCGCCGACCCCGAACTCGCCCTCAACGAACTCCTCTCCGGCACCGGCCTCTCCTGGCGGCGCCAAGGCGACCTCTTCATGATCGTGGAGAGCACCGACCCCCAGTCCGGAAGCGCCGCGGGGGACGGCGCTGAGGGGACTGTCGATACCCTGGTGGTCACCGCGCAGAAGCGCGAGGAAGACATCCAGGACGTGCCGATCGCCATTTCGGCGTTCACGCAGGAAGACCTGACAAGGTCGCAGGTGGCCGGCGGTCCGGACCTGATCACCCAAGTCCCGAACATGACGTTCACGAAGACGAACTTCAGCTCGTACTCGGTGCAGCTGCGTGGGATCGGAACACAGGCGATTTCCGCCACCACGGACCCGGCGGTCGCGGTGGCGTTCAACAACACGCCCTTCATCCGTAACCGCTTCTTCGAGCAGGAATTCTACGACCTGCAACGCGTCGAGGTTTTGCGCGGACCGCAGGGCACGCTCTACGGCCGCAACGCGACGGCGGGCGTCGTCAACATCATCTCGCAAAAGCCGAAGTTCATTGCGGAAGCCAAGGCCTCGGGCGACGTCAGCAACTACAGTTCCAGCCGCCTCGAAGGCATGGTCAACATCCCGCTGGTCGAAGACCGGGTCGCCCTGCGCATGGCCGGCGCATGGACCAAACGCGAGGGCTATTCGGTCAACGAGCTGACTGGAAATCCGATAGATGGCCGCGATCTATGGTCCACGCGCGTCAGCCTTCGCGTGTCGCCAAACGACCGGCTCGACGCCAACCTGATCTGGGAGCACTTCGAGGAAAACGACGACCGTCTGCGCTCAGGCAAGCAGCTCTGCAAGAAGGACATCGTCACAGAAGTTCTCGCCGACGGCCTTGGGCCGAACGGAGTCGGTATCGACGTGACGGGTATAGACTATTTCGCTCCTCTTCCAGACCGCGGACAGGGCGGCGGAGACTGGGCCGGCGTCCAAGGCGTGATGAGCCAGGGCTGCGAGAGGAATTCCCTTTATGGGAAGGACTCCTTCCAGACCCCGACCGGACTGATGCTGCCCTATTACCGCCCGCTTGGCTCCATCGGCCTGCCGGCAGCGCTCCCCGATCCCTACGTCAGCGCCGTCCAGTCGCCCGATCTTCGCGCTATCGAGTCGACAATCGACCCGATCTATCGAGCCGAAGCGGATATCGGCGAACTCCAGATCAGCTTTGATCTGACTGACACCCTGACGCTGAGTTCAGAAACTTCATATGGCGTAGACACGGTCTATTCCATGCAGGACTTCAACCGCTTCAACACCGCGCCCGGAGCGTGGGGCGGAGACCCGGACGAACTCGCGGAAATGATCGCGCGCGAGGTGCTCAGGACGGACCTCGGCCCTAATCTGACCTTCTGCGACCCGCAGTTGGGATGTTCGGACCGTCTTGTCGCTGTGGACGTCTCGACCGCCACCTCCTCGCAGTTCAGCCAGGAGTTTCGACTGGCGTCGGATTATGAGGGGCCATTCAATTTCAGCCTGGGCTTCAACTATCTACGAGGTGACAGCGAAGACAAGTATTATGTCTTCATAAATTCACTGAGCCTGATCGCGCAAAATGGTAACAACGCCACCTATGGCGGCCCCTACGTGCCGGGGGAAACCGACAACTCTGAGTGCCTGATCCAGGGATACGCACCGGGTCAATTCGACCGAGTGTACCCGGTTACTCATTGTGTCTACTTTGACCCTAACTCTCTTGAGAGCGTTAACGACAAAGGGCACAATTATTTTCTTAGCAAGAACCCCTACAAGCTGATTTCTTATGCCGTCTTTGGCGAGGCTTACTACCAGTTGGCGGAAAACCTGAAGATAACCGCAGGTCTACGCTGGACGGTTGACAAAAAGGACGCGCCGCGGGTCCCCACCTGGATTTTGGCGGGAGATTCAGTCGGTTATCCGGTCGCGGAGGTTATAGAGCAAGAATGGCGGGAGCCGACGGGGCGAATTGCTCTCGACTGGAAACCGGACCTTTCCCTCACCGACGACACGATGATCTATGGCTCCTATGCCCACGGTTACAAGGCGGGCGGTGCCAATCCGCCAGGGTATGTCCGAGTTTACTATGCCGACCCGAACGAAGCCTTAGGCGATGCACTGGAGTCTGAAACTCGTCCACGGACCTTCGATCCGGAGTTTGTCGATGCCTTCGAGCTAGGAGCGAAGAACACCCTGGCCGACGGAAAAGTGACGCTGAACCTGTCGGCCTTCTACTACGACTACAAGGACTATCAGATCTCGGAGATCGTTGACCGCTCGGCCTTCAACCGCAACTTCGACGCCACGGTCTGGGGTATGGAGGTGGAAAGCGATTGGCGACCGCTCGAGAACCTGCGGCTGGGCTTCAAAGTTGGCTACCAGGAGGCGGAAATCGCCGACGGCGAACGGGCCATCGACCTGATGGACCGCACAGCTGGAGACCCGAGCTGGATTCTTGTGCGCCCCTTCCCGACCTATGCATCGAGCTGCATTCTCCCCGTCTGGCTGTACGCCCATGAACGCCCGGATGTGTTTGGCCTTATGGGCCTCGGCGGGCCCAGTGGCGGCCATCCGGGCGGCTGTGAACTCGCCTACATTCAGGGTGTGGACCCCGTGACCGCACTACCCCATGTGCCAAATCCGACGGTGGAGTTGGGCGGCATAAGTTCTTTGGGCAATTGGGTTGCAGGATCCTACGCTGGCTGGGATCCTACGACGGCGCCCAATGGCGGCGAAGGTATCACCAAGCCGTTGAGCGGCAACGAGTTACCTAACGCGCCCAACCTAACGGCGACGATCACGGCCGACTACACCATCCCGCTGCCGAACGAGTGGCTGGCGACGCTGCACACCGATCTGCACTGGCAGGGCGAAAGCGACTGGCGAATTTTTCAGGATCACGAATATAGCAAGTTAGACGAATACTTCACCATGAACCTGGCGGCGATCTTCACCAACGAGGACGCAGGCTGGACGGTCATGGCCTATGTGAAGAATGTCACCGACGAGACGGCTATCACCGGCGCCTTCCTCAACTCCGACGACACCGGCCTGACCACCAACGTCTTCC
>CAMLRH010000011.1 GCA_946482375.1 uncultured Caulobacteraceae bacterium
TGACCTACAGCGTCAAGGAGATCTTCCTGACCCTGCAGGGGGAGGGCGGCCAGGCGGGCCGCACGGCGGTGTTCTGCCGCTTCGCCGGCTGCAACCTGTGGACCGGCCGCGAGCAGGACCGCGCCGAAGCCGTCTGCACCTTCTGCGACACCGATTTCGTCGGAACCGACGGCCCCGGCGGCGGCAAATTCGTCACCGCAGAAGACCTGGCCGGCGCCATCGCCGCGACATGGATCGGCGAGCCCGAAAACCGCCTCGTCGTCTGCACCGGCGGCGAGCCGCTGCTGCAACTGGACGCGGCGCTGATCGAGGCGCTGCACGCGCGCGGCTTCTCCATCGCGGTCGAGAGCAATGGTACGATCGCGGCGCCCGCGGGCATCGACTGGCTCTGCGTCAGCCCCAAGGCCGACGCGCCGCTCGCCCAGGTTTCGGGGCAGGAGCTGAAGCTGGTCTGGCCCCAGGTCGACGTCGATCCGGCCCGGTTCGAACACCTCGCCTTCGACCGCTTTTCGCTGCAACCGAT
This sequence comes from uncultured Caulobacteraceae bacterium, assembly GCA_946482375.1. The sequence goes on from CAMLRH010000011.1 coordinate 524, forward strand.
GGACGGGCCCGACCGTGAGGCGGCGACGCGGGCCTGCATCGACTATTGCCTTTCGCACCCGAGGTGGCGTTTAAGCCTGCAGACCCACAAATACCTCGGCATCCCCTGACGGCGGAGCGCCGCCGGACGCCATGACCAACCCCGTCTTCGAGATCACCAAGGCCGCGACCTTCGACGCCGCGCACTATCTGCCGGACGGTCCCAAGGACAGTCCGTACACGCGGCTGCACGGCCACTCGTTCAAGGTGGAAGCGACGGTGCGCGGGCCCGAGCACGGGCCGGTGGGCTGGGTTGCGGACCTCGCCGAACTGGACACGGCGCTCAAGACCGTCGCCGGCGAACTCGATCACGGCCTGCTCAACGAAACGCCCGGACTGGAAAGCCCGACGCTGGAGCACATCTGCCTGCACTTCGCCCGGCGGCTGAAGGGGCAGTTTCCGGGGCTTTGCCGGGTCGCGGTGTCACGCCCCACCATCGGGGAGAGCTGTTCGCTGAGCCTCACCACATAAACCGCTCATCCCCGCGAAGGCGGGGACCCAGGTGTTTTATCGGAGAGTGCCGGAATTTCAGAAAAAGCCTGGGTTCCCGCTTTCGCGGGAATGAGCGGGGTAAAAGAACGCTATTCCGAATCCACCAGCACCAGTTCGGCGTCGGCCTTGGCGCGGATGGTCAGCGTCGGCTCGTCCTTGATGGCCGCGCCGTCGCGGGCATTCAGCGTCACGCCGTTGACCTCGACCTCGCCCTGCGCCGAGACGAGATAGGCGTGGCGGCCTTCGCCGAGCTCATAGGTCGTTTCTTCGCCGGCCTTCAGCGTGGCGCCGAGAACCCGCCCGTTGGTGCGGATCGGCAGGGCGTCCTCGTCGCCGAGGCCCGAGGCCAGCACCACGAACTTCCCGGATCGGTCGCCCTTCGGGAAGGCTTTCGCCCCCCATGACGGCGCGCCGCCGCGTTCGCGCGAGGCGATCCAGATCTGGAACAGCGTTGTGGTCTCATCCTCGAGGTTGTACTCGGCGTGACGGATGCCGGAACCGGCGCTCATCACCTGCACGTCGCCGGCGCCGGTGCGGCCTTCGTTGCCGAGGCTGTCCTTGTGCGTGATCGCGCCCTGACGGACGTAGGTGATGATCTCCATGTCGTTGTGCGGGTGCGGCGGAAAGCCCGACTTCGGCGCGATCTCGTCATCGTTCCAGACGCGCAGGTCGCCCCAGCCCATGCGGGTCGGGTCGTACCAGTTGGCGAATGAGAAATGGTGGCGAGCGTTCAGCCAGCCGTGGTCGGCATGGCCCAGCTTCTCGAACGGACGGCGATCAATCATGACAAATCTCCCAATCTTCCCCCTCAGGGGGAAGTACCGGCGAAGCCGGGGAAGGGGGCCTCCCCCTCAGTCGCTTCGCGACAGCTCCCCCAGCGGGGGAGCATCAGAGATAAGATCGCCTATTCGCAACTGCAAGAGTTGCAGATTATCGGCGACCCTTCTGACCTGGGACGAACGCGCCGCCGCCGGTCTGGGCGCGATGGCGCAGGAAGGCGTCGGCGAGCACGCAGGCGGTCATCGCCTCGACCACCGGCACGGCGCGGATGCCGACGCAGGGGTCGTGGCGGCCCTTGGTGCGCACCTCGATGTTCTCGCCCGCTTCGTTGACGCCGTTGCGCGGGGTGAGGATCGAGGAGGTCGGCTTGAACGCCACCCGCGCCACCACGGGCTGACCGGTCGAGATGCCGCCCAGGATGCCGCCGGCCATGTTGGTCTCGAAGTCGACCCCGGCGGCGCCCATGCGCATCTGGTCGGCGTTCTCCTCGCCGGAGAGGGCGGCGGCGGCGAAGCCCGCGCCGATCTCCACGCCCTTGGCGGCGTTGATCGACATCAGGGCGGCGGCAAGCTCGGCGTCGAGCTTGTTGTAGATCGGCGCGCCCCAACCGGCCGGCACGCCGCTGGCGCTGACCAGCACGACGGCGCCGGTGGACGAGCCCGCCTTGCGGATCGTCTCCAGATGCTCTTCCCACACCGGCACGACCGAAGCGTCCGGCGCCCAGTAGGGGTTGTTCAGCGTCTCGGCGAAGTCGAGGTCGGCGGCCTTGTGCGGGCCGATCTGAACCAGCGCGCCCTGGATGGTGACGCCCTCCAGGACCTTGCGCGCAATCGCCCCGGCCGCGACCCGCGCCGCCGTCTCTCGCGCCGAGGCCCGGCCGCCGCCGCGATAGTCACGCACGCCGTACTTGGCGAAGTAGGTGTAGTCGGCATGCCCCGGCCGGAAGCTGGTGGCGATCTCCGAATAGTCCTTCGAGCGCTGATCGACGTTCTCGATCATCAGCGAGATCGGCGTGCCGGTGGTGACCTGGCCGCCGGTGCGGTCATCCTCGAAGACGCCCGACAGGATGCGGACGGCGTCCGGCTCCTGCCGCTGGGTGACGAACTTGCCTTGGCCCGGGCGGCGCTTGTCCAGCCACACCTGGATGTCGGCTTCGGTGAGCGGGATGCCGGGCGGCACGCCGTCGACCACGCAGCCCAGCGCCGGCCCGTGGCTTTCGCCCCAGGTCGTGACGCGGAACAGGTGGCCGAAGGTGTTGTGCGACATGGCGGAGCTTCTAGCCGAATCCCGCCGCCCTGACACCCCGGCGTGAATCTGCGCTATCAACCGTCCCATGGACGGAAAGCACGACGACGCCATCCCCCCGACTCCTTCCGAGGACGAGTACGTCCGGCAGGTGGCCGAGGCCGATCCGTTGCCGCTGCTGCCCGAGGCCGATCCGCTGGCGCTGTTCGAAGCCTGGCTAAAGGCGGCGCTGGAGTCCGAACCCAACGACGCCAACGCCATGGCGCTCGCCACCGTCGACGCCGACAGCCTGCCCGACGTCCGCATGGTCCTGCTCAAGGACTTCGACGAGGCCGGCTTCGTCTTCTACACCAACCTCGAAAGCGCCAAGGGCCGCGAGCTCGCCGCCCATCCGAAGGCCGCGCTACTGTTCCACTGGAAGAGCCTGCGCCGGCAGGTGCGCATTCGCGGCGCCGTTGCGCCGGTGACGCCGGAGGAGGCCGACGCCTACTTCGCCACCCGCGCCCGCCACAGCCAGATCGGCGCCTGGGCCTCGGACCAGTCGCGGACGCTGCCCGACCGCCTGGCGCTGGAGAAGCGCGTCGCCCAGTTCGGGTTGAAGTTCGGACTGGGCAAGGTGCCGCGTCCGCCACACTGGTCAGGCTTCCGCCTGCGCCCTGAAAGCATCGAATTCTGGCGCGACCGGCCGTTTCGGCTGCACGAGCGGCTGGTCTTCCAGCGCGCGGGCTCCGGCTGGAAGACTAGCCGTCTGTTCCCTTGACGCCGTAGCGGGCAAGGAAGGTGGCGACCGCTTCTTCGGCGATGGTGTCGGTGGAGCGCCCGACCTGGGACTCGTCGCCGTGGATCAGGCCGTAGGTGAGGGTAGGGTGCTCGATCAGACCCAGCAGCTGACTGGCCGCCCACGACGGCCGCGCGACGTTCAGTTCGTTGCGGTCCGCCAGCTCGCTGATCATCCGCATCAGCGCCGCGCCGATCTCGTCGCGCGTGCGCTCCTGCACCGTCTCGACGTTGTCCAGGAAGCGATGCCGCTCGGCGGTCACCATGCGCAGGACCGCCCGCGTCACCGGGTTCGCGCAGAAGGCCGCATAGGCCTTTGCGAACGCGAGCAGGCGCACCGGCGCATTCTGGGCAGGTTGCGGGTTGCGCTCGATGTCGTCGGCGATTTCAGTGATCAGGTCCTGCACCGTCGTGCGGAACAGTTCGGCCTTGCTCGGAAAGTAGGCGTAGAGCGTGGCGGTCGACACCGCCGCGCGGCGCGCCACGACTTCCATCCCCGTATCGGCATAGCCCTCGGTGACGAAAAGCTTTCGCGCGGCGCTCAAGATTTCGCGACGCTTTTCATCGGAGCGCCGATCCCCCCGGACCACAACATTACCCCACGGCGAATTTATACACGAATCCACTTTAGCGGGGAAATTAACCATACTGCAAGGGGCGATGAACAGTGACCCCTGAGTTGTGGCTTTCTCGTGTCGCCGATCGGGTCGTCGAAACTTCCTGCGCGCGCATCTATCTGGCCCGCGAAAACGCGTGGAAACTCAAGCGGCCGGTCGATCTGGGCTTTCTCGACTTCACGAGCCTGGAGAAACGCCGCTGGGCGCTCGAGCGGGAACTGGTTTTCAACCGCGTCACGGCTCCGGACATCTATCGCGTGGTTCGCCGTATCACCCGCACCGCCGACGGTTTCGAGTTCGATGGCCCGGGCGAGGTCGTCGAGTATGCGCTGGAGATGCGACGGTTCGATGAGACCGCCGTGCTCGACGTCGCGTCGGAAACGCTGACCGGCGAGGTCGCCGAAGCCCTTGGCCGTACCGTCGCCCGCCTGCACGCCACCGCGCCGGTCAGCAACGCCGGCGGCTCGGGCGCGCTCCGCTACACCGTCGAATCCAACGCCGAACACCTGCGTGCGCTCGCGGCCCGACTGGGGGACGTCGGTCCGTTGGTCGCGGCAACAGCCGCGGCGTTCGAGAGGGCCGCTCCGCTGTTGGATGAGCGTCGGGCGCAAGGGTTCTCGCGCCGCTGCCATGGCGACCTGCACCTCGGCAACATCCTGCTGGAGGACGGCGCGCCGGTGCTGTTCGACTGTATCGAGTTCAACGACCGGCTCAGCGAGATCGACGTCCTCTACGACCTTGCCTTCCTGCTCATGGACCTCGACTTCCGCGGCCGTCGCGATGCGGCCACGCGGGTGCTGTCTGCCTACCTCGACGAGGCCCAAAGACACTTCGAGGTCGGTGTTATCGACGGCCTTTCCCTGCTGCCGCTTCTGCTGTCCGTCCGCGCGACTGTTCGCTGTCATGTCCGCGCGCATTCCGGCGACGACGATGGCGCGCGGAATTATCTCGCCGCCGCGCAGGCCCATCTCGCGTCGGTTAGACCTGTCCTCATCGCGGTCGGCGGCTACTCCGGGTCGGGCAAGTCCACCTTCGCCCGAGCGGTCGCGCCGCTGCTGGGCCCAGCGCCCGGCGCGGTCGTCCTGCGCTCCGACGAAATCCGCAAGCGGCTGTGGGGAGTCGCGCCCATCGAGCGCCTGCCGCCCGAGGCCTACGACAGCCGCGTCACCAAACGCGTCTATCGCCGCCTCTTCGAGGAGGCCGAGGCCTGTCTGCGGGCGGGGAGGGCGGTGGTGCTGGACGCGGTCTTCATGAAGGCGGCCGAACGCGACCGCGCCGCCGCGCTTGCGGCGGCCTGCGGAACGCCGTTCGAAGGCGTCTGGCTGCAGGCTTCGCCCGAGACGCTGCGCGCCCGCGTCGGCGCCCGCCGGAACGACGCCTCCGACGCCGATCTGCGCGTGCTGGCCGGGCAGCTCAGTCAGGACCCGGGCGATGTCGCATGGACACGTCTGGACGCTAAGGGCGATTTCGGCCAGATGGCTGACGGCCTCGCGTCACGCTTCCAAGATTGACGCGGTGGCGGCCCCGACCTCATGGTCGGGAACCATAGAAAGAACAAGGGGAAGGAGCCCGCTCATGCAGGGGTTGATGCAGGACGGACAACTGACCGTCGACAAGATCCTCGACCACGCCAAGCACTGGCACGGCCACCGCGAGATCGTCACCCGCTCGGTCGAAGGCCCGATCGTGCGCACGACCTATGCGCAGGTCCATGACCGGGCCAAGCGCATGTCGAACGCGCTGAAGGGGCTGGGCATCAAGAAGGGCGACCGGGTCGCTACCCTGGCCTGGAACAGCGGCCGCCACATGGAGGCGTGGTACGCCATCATGGGCATGGGCGCGGTGTGCCACACGCTGAACCCGCGCCTGTTCCCCGAGCAGATCGCCTGGATCGTCAACCACGCCGAAGACCGCATCATCTTCGCCGACCTCACCTTCCTGCCGATCCTCGACAAGATGCTGGCCCACTGCAAAACGGTGGAGCGGGTCATCATCATGACCGACGAAGCCAACATGCCGGCCTTCGAGTCCAAGCCGGCGCACTGCTTCGAAACGCTGGTCGCCGAAAACAGCGCCGATTGCGAATGGGGCGGCTTCGACGAGCAGACGGCGGCGGGCCTCTGCTACACCTCCGGCACGACGGGCGATCCCAAGGGCGTCCTCTACTCACACCGCTCCAATAGCCTGCATACGCTGGTCACCCTGCAGCGCGACGTCATGGGCCTGTCGGTCATGGACACCGTCCTGGCCGTGGTGCCGATGTTCCACGCCAACGCCTGGGGTCTCGCCTTCTCTGCTCCGGCGGTGGGCGCCAAGCTGATCATGCCGGGCGCCAGGATGGACGGCCCGTCCATCTACGAACTGCTGGTCAGCGAGAACGTCACCATCTCGGCCGCGGTGCCGACCGTCTGGCAGATGCTGCTTGGCCACCTGCGCGAGACGAAGGCCGAACTGCCGACGCTCAAGCGCGTCATCATCGGCGGCTCGGCGGTGCCGGAAGCGATCGTGCGCGCCTTCAACGACGACTACGGCGTCGAGGTCGTCCACGCCTGGGGCATGACCGAGACGTCGCCGCTGGGCACGCTCTCGACCCCGACCCCCGAGGTCGCCGCCATGCCCTACGAGCAGCAGCTCACCTATCGCCTGAAGCAGGGCCGTCCGCCCGCCGGGGTGGAGCTCAAACTCGTCGACGACGACAACATGCGCCTGCCCCACGACGGCAAGACCTTCGGCAAGCTGAAGATCAAGGGCCCCTTCATCGTCCGCGAGTACTTCAAGGGCGCCGGCGGCAAGATCCTCGACGACGAAGGCTTCTTCGACACCGGCGACGTCGCCACCATCGACGACCACGGCTTCATGCAGATCACCGACCGCGCCAAGGACGTCATCAAGTCCGGCGGCGAGTGGATCAGCTCCATCGAGGTCGAGAACCTCGCCATGGGCCACCCGAAGGCGGCGCTGGCGGCGGTGATCGGCGTCGCCCACCCGAAGTGGGACGAGCGGCCCCTGCTGCTGGTCAAGCTGAAGGAGGGCGAAACCTCCTCCAAGGACGAGTTCTGCTCGTTCCTCGACGGCAAGATCGCCAAGTGGTGGATGCCCGACGACGTCGTCTTCGTCGACGACATCCCGCTCGGCGCCACCGGCAAGATCGACAAGAAGCTGCTCCGCCAGCGAATGGCCGACTACGTCCTGCCGACCGCCAGGGCCGAGGCGATGGCCTAACTTTCAGTTCCGCTCATTCCCGCGAAAGCGGGAACCTAGGTTTGTTATCGTAGAGCGCGAGGCTGTCATAAAAAGCCTGGGTCCCCGCTTTCGCGGGGAGGAGCGGGTGGAAGGACAGACCATGACTGAGCAGGATGACCGTACCGAACACGTCGCTCCGGCCTGGGCGAGGGCGCTTCTGACCCTCGCCCTGGTGCTGGCCATCGCGCCCGCGGTGGTCATCCTGGTCGGCGCGCTGGGCACCAAGTTCGGCCTGTGGGACTGGAAGCTCGGCTTCGGGGCGGTGATGTTCCGCGGACCTGTGACGGGCCTGGGCTGGGCCCCGGCGCTGGCGATGCTGGCGATCGCGGTGTCGCTCCTCAGCGTCATCGTCTCGTTCTGGACGGGCTCGTGGAAGCGATCGCTGGCGGCGCTGCTCATCAGCCTCGCCACCCTTGGCGCCTTCATCGTCATGGGCGGCAAGGCGCGCCAGGCGCCGCCGATCCACGATGTCGCCACCAACTGGAACCAGCCGCTGATGTTCTCCAACGACGTCATGCAGGAACGCGGGCTGGAGGCGAATCCCGTCGAGCTGAATCCGGTCGCGGGAGGCCCTCTGGCGGGCAAGCGTATCGCCGAGGTCAACGCGGAAAGCTGCCCCGGCGCGAAACCCGTCCTGCTCGATACCTCGGTGGAGGGAGCCTACGCGCTGACCAGGAAGGCGCTGACGGGCGAGGGGCTGGAGATCGTCACCGACGATCCCGCCGCCGGCCGGCTAGAGGCCGTGGCCACCAGCTTCTGGTACGGCTTCAAGGACGACATCGTGGCGCGCGTGATTGCGCAGGACGCCGGCGCGCGGGTGGACCTGCGCTCGGTCAGCCGCGTGGGCATGTCGGACCTGGGCATGAACTGCAAGCGGGTGACCGCCCTGACGCAGGCGATTCAGGGTAGCCGGTAGTCGGCGTCCAACCCCGCCGCGCCGTCAGTGAGCGCGCGGCCTTCCCGCACCAGCTGGATCATGTGGGCCAGCACCGAATGCGCCGCGGCCGGGTGGAGGCGCGCGTCCACGTCCTTGTAGAGCACCGGCACCATCTCCTTGATGCGCGTGTGTCCCTCGGCGAGCTGCGCGAGGATCTGCGCCTCCCGGTTTCGGCGATGGGCGATGTAGGCGTCGATGAAAGGCGCCACGTCGGTCACCGGCGGCCCGTGTGTCGGCCACAGCGTGTCGAAGCCCCGCGCCTTGATGTCGTCGAGGCTACGGAAGTAGGCGCCCATGTCGCCGTCGGGCGGGCTGATCACCGTCGTCGACCAGCCCATGATGTGGTCGCCGCAGAAGAGGGCGTTCTCTTCCCTGAGTCCGTAGCAGATGTGGTTGGAGGTGTGGCCGGGGGTCGGAATCGCCTCCAGCGTCCAGCCCTTCCCCTCGATGACGCCGCCCTCGCAGACGACTACGTCCGGCCGGAAGGCGTCGTCCTCGCCCTCCTCCATCCGCACCTCCGGCGCGTCGATCGCGTGGCCGAGCGGGCAGCCGTAGATGGTCGCGCCCGTCCGCGCCTTCAGCGGGGCGGCCAGTGGCGAGTGGTCGAGGTGGTGGTGGGTGACGAGGATGTGGGTGATGGTCTCGCCCGCCGTCGCCGCCAGGATCGCCTCGAGGTGCTCGTCCAACGCCGGGCCGGGGTCGATCACCGCCACCTCGCCCTGGCCCACGATGTAGGCGCCGGTGCCGAAGTAGGTGAAGGGGCCTGGGTTGTTGGCGACCACCCGCAGGATCAGCGGCGAAACCTGGTCGCAGGCGCCGTACTCGAACGTCAGCTCACGAACGAAAGGGATCACGGCAGGACCTGGCTGAGGTCGTAGCCCGCCTGCGCCCCGATCCGCACCAGTTCGTCACGGTCGCCGCCCGCCAGCCGCTCGCCGATGGACCAGGTGTTGATGCAGCGCGTGCCGGTCCGGCAAAAGGCCAGCACCGGTCCCTCGGAGGTTTCGATGGCCTCCCGAGTCGCCTGCACCTGCTCGGGCGTCGGCATGCCGCGCACCGGGATATGGACGTAAGCCAGCCCTGCGGCCCCCGCCGCTTCTTCGATCTCGGCGCTCGTCGGCTGGCCTTCGACCTCATGGTCGGGACGGTTGTTGACCACAGTGGTGAAGCCCTGCGCCTTCGCCTGCGCCACGTCGGCCGGGGTGATCTGGGGGCTGACGGAAAGACGATCCGTCACCCGGCGAAAGTCGGTCATGGCGCCGAATGCTCCTGGTTGCGTTTGACATCATCGGGGGCCAGTGAAAGTTTCGCAACGGCCGCCAAGGCCGAGTTTTTCAGGCCCCCCATGTTACGTTTTCTGCTCCGACGGCTGCTCGTCGCCATTCCCACGCTCTTCCTGGTGATAACGGTCGCCTTCTTCATGATGCGCGCCGCGCCGGGCAGCCCGTTCGACATGGACCGCAAGCTGGCCCCCGAGGTCGAGGCCAACGTCATGGCCAAGTACGGCATGGACCGGCCGCTGACTGAGCAATACGTCAACTACCTGGCCGACGCCGTGCGCGGCGACTTCGGCCCCTCGCTGAAGTACAAGGACAAGACCGTCCTCGACATCCTCAAGGAAAACTACGGCGTCAGCCTGAAGCTGGGCCTGTCCGCCATCGTCCTGGGCGGCATCGTTGGCGTCAGCCTGGGCGTCATCGCCGCCCTGCGCCAGAACAAGGCCGCCGACTACCTGACCATGGCGGTCGCCATCCTGGGCGTCTGTATCCCGACCTTCGTGACCGCGCCGCTGCTGGTGCTGGCCTTCGCCTCCAAGCTCGGCTGGCTGCCGACGGCCGGCTGGAACAACGGCGCGCTGCTCAACATGGTGCTGCCAGTCACCGTGCTGGCGCTGCCGCAGATCGCCATCATCTCGCGGCTGACGCGGGCCGGCATGATCGAGGTGCTGCGCTCCAACTATGTCCGCACGGCCCGCTCCAAGGGTCTCTCCGAGACCCGCATCGTGCGCAAGCATGCGCTCCGCGCCGCCCTCCTGCCGCTGGTCAGCTATCTCGGCCCGGCCTGCGCGGGCCTCATCACCGGCTCGCTGGTGGTGGAGCGCATCTTCAACCTGCCGGGGCTCGGCAAGTTCTTCGTCATCAGCGCCCTGCAGCGCGACTACACGGTGGTGATGGGCATGGTGATCTTCTACGCCGCCCTGATCCTGATCCTGAACCTGATCGCCGACATGCTGTATTCGGCGCTCGATCCGCGCGTGAGGCTGGCGTGAGCGTAACCACCATGATCCCGGGCTCTCCCGAGCGCGCCGAGCTGTTGCAGGGCGCGGTCAAGGGCCGCTCGCTGTGGGACGACGCCCGCCGGCGCCTGTTCCGCAACAAGGCCGCCGTGGCCAGCATGATCGTGCTGGCGCTGCTCGTGCTCGTCGCCATCGTCGGACCGCTGCTGGCGCCCTTCCACTACGACGAGATTCGCAAGGACGACGTCTGGATGGGCCCGCTCCAGGGCGGACACTTGCTGGGCACGGACTCGCTGGGTCGCGACCTGCTTGCTCGCCTCCTGATGGGGCTCGGCGTGTCGATGGCGATCGGCGTGGTCGCGACCGTGGTGTCGCTCATCATCGGCGTCGCCTGGGGCGCGGTCGCCGGCTACGTCGGCGGGCGCACCGACGAGGTGATGATGCGCATCGTCGACACCCTCTATTCGCTGCCCTTCATCTTCTTCGTCATCCTGCTGATGGTGACCTTCGGGCGGAACATCTTCCTGATCTTCGTGGCCATCGGCGCCGTCGAGTGGCTGACCATGTCGCGGATCGTGCGGGGCCAGACCCTGTCGCTGAAGCAGAAGGAATTCGTCGAGGCGGCGAGGGCTGCCGGCCTCAACCAGGGCCGCATCATCACCCGCCACATCGTACCGAACCTGCTGGGTCCGGTGGTCGTCTACGTGACCCTGACCATCCCGGCGGTGATCATCGCCGAGAGCTTCCTGTCGTTCCTGGGGCTCGGCGTTCAGCCGCCGATGGCCTCGCTCGGCACCCTGATCAACGCCGGCGCGCAGGACATGGAGTTGGCGCCGTGGCTGCTGATCTTCCCGTCGATCGTGATGATCGTGACGCTGATGTGCTTCAACTTCATCGGCGACGGCCTTCGGGACGCGATCGACCCGAAGGACCGATGAGCCTAACGGTCCCGTTTTACGCGGATGGCGCGCCGACCGTCGATGTTGGCCAGGTAGCTGCCGAGGGCCGCCGATCGGATTTCGACGGTCGAGCCGGCCTTGGGCTTGGGATAGACGGTCTCGGTGTCGATCTGGCGCCAGACCGCCCCGGAATCGAGCTCCAGCACCCACTGGCCGTTAGGGCCGGATTGCCAGGCCCGCGCGACCTTGAAACTCGCCCGGTCGAGCTTCTCGGCCGCCTCGCCGCGATTGAAGAGGTCGAAGGAGGGGATGGAGAAGCCGAACGCCTCGCGTCGCGCCTGCTGGGTCTGGGCGCGGTCGAGGACCACGACGTCTCCCTTGGCTTCCGCCTCCTGCAACCGGGCCGCGGCGGTGTCGTAGCAAGCCAGCCGCGCGTTGGGCTCGGCGATGGCCCGGCAGTCCACCACGGCCTGGAACACCGCCGCCCGGTCGGTCGCCGCCCAGGCCCCGCCGGCCGACAGCGCCACTGCCGCGGCCACGACGGCGCCCTTTTTGGCGCGGGTAATTTGTGTCATCGGTCGCGTCCAATCGAAACGTTTGTCCCATTGAAGAGGCCTCGCGCGTGATCCGCAATCTCTTCCTCGTCGCGCTCGCGGCTGTTTTTGTCTCTTCCTGCGGCCAGAAGGGCCCCAGCCGGCCGCCCTGTCCGCCGGACAAGATCTGCATCGCCGCCGGCAACGGCTCGGAGCCCGCGACCCTCGATCCGCACAAGTCTACCGGCACCTGGGAAGACCGCATCCTCAGCGACATGCTGGTCGGCCTGGTCCAGGACGACGCCTCCGGCAAACCCATTCCCGGCATGGCCGAGCGCTGGGAAACGACGCCGGACGGGCTTGTCTGGACCTTCCATCTGCGTGACGCGGTGTGGTCCGACGGCGTGCCGGTGACCGCGGACGACTTCGTCTTCTCGCTGCAGCGCATCCTCGATCCGGCGACCGCCTCGGAATACGCCTCGCTGCTCTATTTCATCGTCAACGCCCAGCCCGTGAACGAGGGCAAGATGCCGTTGAGCGCGCTCGGAGTCTCCGCGCCCGACAAGAAGACGCTGGTGATCCGCCTGACGCACCCGGCGCCCTACCTGACGGAACTGGCCAAACACCACACCATGTACCCGGCCCCCAAGCACGCCGTGGAGAAGTTCGGGGAGGCCTGGGTGGAGCCGAAGAACTACGTCTCCAACGGCCCCTACCTCCTCAAGGACTGGCGTTTGGGCGACTACGTCCATCTGGCCAAGAACCCCCGCTTCTACGAGGCGGACACGGTCTGCGTCGACGAGATCTACTACTACCCGACCAACGACGCGATCTCGGCCGAGCGCCGGGTGAAGCGTGGCGAACTCGACTTCAACACCGACATCCAGTCCAACCGCATCGCCTTCCTGAAGGACGAGATCCCCGACTACGTGCGGGTCTACACCTACCTCGGCGTCACCTATCTGGCCTTCAACAACAACGTCGAGGCCTTCAAGGACCGGCGGGTGCGGCAGGCCTTGTCGATGGCCATCGACCGCGAGTTCATCACCAACAAGCTGCTGCGCGGCGGTCAGGTCCCGGCCTTCACCTTCACCCCGCCGGGTGTCGCCAACTATCAGGCCGCGCAGCCGCCGGCCTGGGCGTCCTGGCCGCTGGTGAAGCGGCAGGCCGAGGCGCGCCGGCTGCTCGCCGCCGCCGGCTACGGGCCGAAAAACCCGCTGCGGGTCGAGATCAAGCACCGCAACACGCCCGACCCGATGCTCTACACCCCCGTCGTGCAGGCCGACTGGAAGGCCATCGGCGTAGACGTTCAGCTGGCGCAGCAGGAGACGCAGATCGCCTACGCCGACTACCGCGCCCGGGCCTTCGAGGTCGCCGACGCCGCCTGGGTCGCCGACTACAACGACGCCATGAGCTTCCTCTACCTGCAGCAATCCTCGACCGGGCCGCAGAACTACGGCGACTACAAGAACCCGGCCTACGACGCCCTGCTGGCCAAGGCCGATAATGAGCCCGACGCCAAGGTGCGGGCCGGATACCTCGCCGAAGCAGAGCGTCTCATGCTCGAAGACGCGCCGGTCGCGCCTATTTACTTCTATGTAAATAAGAACCTGGTGAACCCGAAGATTACCGGCTGGGTCGACAACATCATCGACCACCACAGGACCCGCTACCTCTGTGTGAAGGGCCGCTAGCCGGCAAATCGGCACAGGGAACAAATCACCGGCCTCGGCCGTTCAGCGCATAAGGCCAAGCTCCACACCGCGTGTTTCGCGGTGAGATTCTGCGCGTGTTGGCCCCAATCCCGTCATGCTGTTGCCAAACTGCGACAATCTGGCGCCGATCGTATTACCAACTGGTAATGCGAATTGACCCCTGTTTTTGGGGCGCCTAACCTCCGCACAACCAGGCGCAGTGCGCCTAGGGACACACTTTAGAGGGGAGCGCCGACGACCCCCCGTTCGGCGCGGACTCGGAGGGAATAACTTGAAAATCACTACGACGCGTGGCCGTCTTCTGGCGTCCACCATCATCTGCGGCGCAATGGCGCTGGCCGGCTCGCCGGCGCTTGCGCAAGACGAGCCTACCCCCGTCACGACGGTCAGCGAGACCGAAGTGGAAGGCATCGTCGTCACCGGTTCGCGCATCGCACAGCCGAACCTGACCAGCATCAGTCCCATTCAGACCGTCGGCACTGAAGAAGTGACCCTGGGCGGCCGTCCGCAGACCATCGACATCCTGAACCAGCTGCCGCAGGTCACCCAGAACCCGGGTGTCGACCTCGGCCCGACGTCCGACCCGCTCAGCGGCCCCGGCGGCGTCTCCACCGTCAACCTGCGCGGCCTCGGCCCGCAGCGCACCCTGGTTCTCGTGGACGGCCGTCGCCTCGGTGTCGGCGACCCGAACACCGGCAACCCGAACCCCGCCCCCGACATCAACCAGATCCCGTCGCAGCTCATCGAGCGGATCGAAGTCCTGACCGGCGGCGCCTCGGCGACCTACGGCTCGGACGCCATCGGCGGCGTCATCAACTTCATCATGAAGGACGACTTCGAAGGCGTCGAAATGGACGCCCAGTTCGGCATGTACCAACACGAGCAGCAGAACGACCTGATGCAGCGCACGCTGCGTGAGGGCGGGCAGCCCGAGCCCGACGGGGCCTGGGACGGCCGGTCCTACGACGTGAGCCTGATCCTGGGCGCGAATTCCCCGGACGGCCGCGGTAACGTCACCGGCTTCTTCACCCACTCCAAGCAGGAACCCGTCCGTCAGCGCGCGCGCGACTACTCCGCCTGTCAGCTGAACATTGATGACGACGGCGCGCCGTTCTGCAGCGGCTCCTCGAACTCGAACATTGTCTATTTCGCGGGCGGCAACGGCGCCGGCGGCCTGTTCGACTTCTTCATCGACGATCCGCTCGATCCGGACGACGAGCCGGTGGAAGGCCAGGACGGCATCCCCGACACTCCGGGCGCTGTCCTGGGCTCGGACTTCGTGGAGTACGGCACGCCTGGCACCACGCCGCCGGCGATCTTCAACTCCAACCCCTACATGTACCTGCTGCAAGAGAACACGCGGTACACGGCGGGCTTCTTCGCTCACTACGAAGTCAACGAACACCTGGAGCCCTACGCCAGCTTCAACTTCATGCAGAGCGAGTCGAACGTGAACATCGCGCCCAGCGCCCTGTTCCAGGGTAGCGGCGCGACCAGCACGGGCGGCTTCTATGTAAACTGCAGCAACCCGTTCCTCAGCGCGGAACAGCAGGCGCTGCTGGACTTCAAGTGTAACCCTACGGATCCTGACGGCGAAGGCCCTCTGGAAGCTGACGAGCCCATCCTCGTCAACGGCGAGCCGGTGGCGGATCTCTACTTCGGACGCCGGAACATCGAAGGCGGCCCGCGGAACTCGTTCTACGACCACACCAACTACCGCATGGTCTTCGGCCTGCGCGGGGAGATCGTCGGACCGTGGCGCTATGACGTCTACGGCTCGTACTACAAGACGACCCTCGCCGCCCGTGTCGAAAACTACCTCAGCCTGGCCGCCATTCAGGACGCGCTGCTGGTCGGCGGCACGGCCGAAAACCCGGTCTGCCTCTCCGGCAACGCCGGCTGCGTGCCCTACAACATCTTCCAGCAGGGCGGCGTAAGCACCGCGGACGCTGCCACCCTGACTATCCTGGGGACCCAAAGCGGCACGACCACCCAACGGATCGTTGAAGCGACGATCACCGGCGACCTCACCGACTACGGCATCAAGTCGCCGTGGGCGAATGAAGGCGTCGGCGTCGCCTTCGGCCTCAGCCAGCGCCGCGATCACCTGCAGTTCGCGCCGGACGCCGCCTCGGAAAGCGGCGACCTGTCGGGTGCGGGCGGCGCGTCGGTGCGCATCGACAACAGCCTCCGCGCAGCGGAAGCTTTTGGCGAAGTGCGGGTGCCTCTGATCAACGACATCCCGTTCTTCCAGGAACTCATCCTCGAAGGCGGCTACCGCTACTCGGACTATTCGATCGGCATCAACACCCACACCTACAAGGTGGGCTTCCAGTGGGAACCGGTCGACGACATCCGCTTCCGCGGCTCCTACAACCAGGCGGTTCGTGCGCCGAACATCCTGGAGCTATACACGCCGCAGTCGGTCACCAACACCAGCGACGTTCCGGAAGACCCGTGCGCCATCGGTGCGACCAACCCGGCCTCGGCTGCGGAATGCGCCAACACCGGTGCGGACGAGTTTGGTCCGATCCCGCAGTGCCCGGCCAACCAGTGCGCCGTTCTTACCGGCGGTAACTTCGACCTGAAGGAAGAGACGGCGAAAACCTTCACCGTCGGCTTCACCACCCAGCCGCGGTTCCTGCCGGGCTTCGTCGCCAGCGTCGACTACTTCAACATCGAGATCGAGGACATCATCGGCACGATGCCTCTCGACATCATCCTCGAGCGTTGCCTGGAAACCGGAGAGGAGGCCTTCTGTAGCCAGGTGGTCCGCAATCCGCAGAACGGCATCCTGTTCGGGACGACCGTTGGCGCGGGTGGCTACATCAACGGGCGGAACATCAACGTCGCCGAGAGCACGACCAAGGGCGTTGACTTCCAGGCCAGCTACCGTCTGCCGATGGATGAGTGGGGCATGGACCGCTACGGCGGCGTGTCGTTCAACTTCAACGGCTCGTGGCTGCTGGAGCAGGGCAACGTTCCGCTCCCCGGCGATCCTTCGTACGACTGCGCGGGCTTCTTCGGTCCGGTCTGTACGACGGTCATGCCGGAATGGCGTCACACGGCTCGCGTCAACTGGACGATGCCGTGGGTTGACGCCACCGTGTCCCTGGCGTGGAGACACTGGGGCGAGACGACCTATGAAAACCTGTCGAGCGACCCTGGCCTGAGCGACGATCCCGACCTGTTCATCAGCGAGATCGACGCGATCAACTACTTCGATCTCTCGGGTCTGTGGAACATGACGGACAATTTCAGCTTCCGCGCTGGCGTCAACAACATCCTCGACGAGGATCCGCCGCTGGTTCCCAGCTACATCGTGGGTGGTGGTCTGCCGAACACCTACCCGATGTACGATCTGCTGGGCCGCCGGTTGTTCGTGGGCGTGACGGCGCGCTTCTAATCGAAGCGTCGTGTGAAACTCTTGGGGCGGCGGAGCAATCCGCCGCCCTTTCTCTTTCCAGCGACATGGGGCTGACCTAGCCTGACCGCAGCATGAGCATTCCGATTTCACGGCGCGCCCTGATGGCCGGTCTGGCCTGGGCCCCGGTGGCGGGCTGCGCCGGCCTGCCTGGGCCTGACGCACCCCTCGTGCAGGTCAACCTCGCCGACCGTTCTCCGGTCAGCCTGCCGCCGCCGCCCGTCGACACGCCCGACACCGGGACACTGCTCAAGACCTCGTTCGACACCGTCCGGCGCATGACCGTGCCGGTCTTCATCAACAAGTCCGGTCCCTACGAGTTTGTCGTCGACACCGGCGCCAACCATTCCGTCATGGCGATCGAGCGGGCCAGCGAGCTGAACCTGCCCAGCGCCGGTCCTGCCGCCATCCACGGCATCGCTGGCGTCGATCCGGCGGAGACCGTCATGGTCAACCGCCTGTCCGTCGGCAGCGTCGCCAGCCGCGGCATCCGCATGCCCCTGCTGCCGCGCCGTCATCTGGGGGCGGAAGGGCTGCTCGGCGTCAATGTGCTCGCCAACCGGCGCGTGAAGCTCGACTTCCGCAACAACGTCTTCAGCATCGCCCGCTCGTCGCGCTACTCCGTCGAGACGAGCGGAAACGCCAGCCGGCTGTCACGCCAGCGCGATACGTCGGTGGTCGTGGTTCCGGCCCGGCAGAGGTTTGGCCAACTGACCATCGTGGACGCCGAGTTCGAGGGCGTGCCCGTCACCGCCTTCCTGGATTCCGGCGCCGAAACCACGGTGGCCAACCTGGCCTGCCGCGACGCCATCCTTACCCGCCAGCCATGGCGGGCGTCAGAGTTTCTCACCGTGCAGGTGGTCAGCGCCACCGGTCAGGCGGTCACGGGCGAGCTGTCGCGCATTCCACCGCTGCGTCTGGGCGGAATGAAGATCGCGAACCTGTTGAGCGTCTTCGCCGACCTGCACACCTTCCGCATCTGGGACCTGCAGGATACGCCGGCCATCCTGGTCGGCGTCGACGTCATGCGCCACTTCGATGCGGTCGAACTCGATTTCGGCCGCAGCGAGGTGATCTTCCACGGCGCTCCGAAGCCGCTGGGCTAGCCCACCGGCGTCGGCGCCAGCACCGTGGCGCCTTGCGTTCGAAGGCGCGCGGCCACCAGGTCGTCCATCACCGCCTCGGCGCGCGGGTCGCCCAGCAGCCATGCCGAGGCCGCCAGCATGCGCAGCGATGTCGAACTGACACCCATCGCGCGCTCGAACACCTCGAACGGCGAGGCGGTGGAGCGCATGTGCTTCAGGCGCGGCTGCCCCTCGATGCCGGCCAGCACGCGCGCGCGCTCGATGGCGTCGTAGTAGCCGCCGACGTGGTCGACGAGGCCAAGGCTGCGCGCCTGGGCGCCGGTCCACACGCGGCCCCTGGCGATCTCCTGCACGCGGGCCGGCGGCAGCTTGCGGCCCTCCGCCACCCGCTGGATGAAGCCGGCGTAGATGCGGTCCATCCAGGCCGAGAAGGCGGCGCGCTGCTCCGGCGTGAAGCCCTCCGCCGTCTGGAAGGCGGCGGAATAGTCGCTGCCGACCGTGGTTGAGCGTACGTCCACGCCGAACCGCCCCAACGCATCGCCCAGCGCGAACTTGCCGCCGAATACGCCGATGGAGCCGGTCAACGTCGTCGGCTGCGCGACGATCTCGTTGGCCTGCGAGGCGATCCAGTAGCCGCCCGACGCCGCATAGGTGCCCATGCTGACGATGACCGGCTTCTTGGCCGCCTTGGCCGCGCGTACGGCCGCCAGGATCTGCTCGGAGGCGGTGTCCGACCCGCCGGGCGACGACACCCGCAGCACGATCGCCTTCACCTCGTCGTCCTCGACGGCTTCGTAGATCGCGTCCGACAGGTCGTCCGACCAGATGCTCTGGCCCCCCGCGAACGGATTCTGCGCCTCGTCCGTGCCGGTCATGATCGGGCCTTCGGCGCCGACGATGGCGATGGCGTCTCCGTTCAGCACCGGGCGCCGTTCGCTCCGCTTCACGCGGCCGGCGTAGTCATGGAAGTCGATCAGCTCGGCGCCGCCGCCGACCTTCTTCAGCAGCGCCGCTTCCGCCTCATGTACCTGTCCGACGCGGTCGATCAGCCCGGCCTCGCGCGCCTGTTCGGCGGAGTAGGGGCCCGCCTCGACGGTGCGCATGAAGGCGTTCGGCTCCTTCTTGCGGTCCGAGGCGGCGGTCAGCACGGCGGTTCGGTAGACCGAGCTCATCCACGCCTGTTCCGCCTCCTTATGGGCGGGCGTGTAGTCGCTATAGAGGAACGGATTGACCGCGTTCTTGTACTCGGCGCGCTGCTCGAAATCGGCCTTCACGCCATACTTGTCGAAAGCGCGCTTGAAGAACATGTCCTCGCTGGTCAGGCCCGTGGCCTGGAAGGACGACGCCGGCTGCATCCAGAACTCGCTGGCCGAGGCGCCCAGCATGTAGGTCGAGGTGATGACGCCCGACGGATAGAGCCCCTGGCTGTGCGCCCAGATCGGCTTTCCGGCCGTCTGGAAGCGCCGGAAGGCCTGGCGCAACTCGTCGGCCGCCGCGGGCGGCAGGCCGCCTTCCGGCATGCGCACGAACACGCCCTTCACCCGGTCGTCCGTCTCGGCGTGCTTCAGCGTCTCGATCACCGAGATCACCGACAGCCCGCCGCCGCTGAACGCCGCCAGCGGGTTCTGCGAGTCCTGATCCGTCAGGTCCTCGCGCAGGTCGAGCTCCAGCACCGCCTGGCTCGGCAGCGCCGCCGGCTGGGCCGCGCCCGCGGCGATCACGATCAGCAGGAACGGCACGCCGACCACAAAGAGCAGCAGGCCGGCGAAGACGCCCGCCATCGTCAGGAGGAACTGTTTCATCGTGGTCCCGGAAGTGAAGGTCGCTGTGACGCTACAGATGGGCGGCGCGGCGTCAAATGAACAGGCCGCAATGCGTCGCGGGCGAACGGGAAGACGCGGGAAGGAAGGATGGTCGGAGTGGCAGGATTCGAACCTGCGACCCCCGCGTCCCGAACGCGGTGCTCTACCAGACTGAGCCACACTCCGACTTGGGAGCGCGCCTTATAGAGTAGGGGGAAAGGCCCCGCAACAGAGGCGTTCAGCCGCCGTTGCATAGTGGGTATCGGTGCGCTATCTGACGCCCCTCGCCAGCGCCAGACCGGCGTTTGCGCCGTTCCTGCTGGGGAATGGTGTAATGGTAACACAGCGGTTTTTGGTACCGTTATTCTAGGTTCGAGTCCTAGTTCCCCAGCCAACGATTTCTCCCGAAAAATCAAGCCGCTGATGTGGTTTCTTCAGTATTCCGGACCCTGCTTGACAGGCCTCGGTCGCGAGGCGGACGCTTACGCGTACACGTATACGCGGGGAAGCCTTGGGCAGGATCGAGCCACAGCGGGAGGTCGCCGGACGGGAGCTTCTGGAAAGCTGGTCCCGGCGCTATCGCGCGCCCCTGCTGCAGTTCTTCCAGCGCCGCATGCCGCCGGGCGCCGATCGCGAGGATCTGGTGCAGGAGGTCTTCCTGCGCCTGGCCCGGCGCGATGACCTGGCCGGTGTCGAGAACATCGACGGCTACCTGTTCCACGCCGCCGCCAACGTGCTGACCGACTGGCGGCGCAAGCAGGTCACCCACCGCGCCACCGCTCACGATGGGCTGCCCGAGACGCTCGAGGATGTGGGTTTTTCGGCCGAGCGCGTCTTGATAGGCAAGGAGCAGGTCCGGTCGCTGATCGCGGCCCTTGGCGGCCTGCCCGAAAGGACCCGCGCGGTGTTCATGTTGTACCACTTCCATGGGCTGTCGCACGCCGACATCGGCCGGCGTCTGGGCATCGCCATCCGGACGGTGGAAGACCACGTCGCCCGCGCCAACGCTCATCTCGTCCGCGCCATGGGGGAACGGCCATGACCGCCGCCTCCGCCGACATCCGCCGCGCCGAAGCCGCCTCGCCCGACGAGGCCGCGGCCTTCTGGGATTCCCGCCTGCGTTCGCCGCTGTGCGCTGAGGAAGACCGTCAGGCCTTCGCCGCCTGGCGGGAGCGTGACGCCGCCAACGCCGCCGCCTTCGAGCGGCTGCAGGCCGGCATCGGCGCCCTGCACGACGCCTTCAGCGCCAGCGCCGAGCTGCGCGCCATGCACGACCGCGCCATGGAAATCCGCCCCGCGCCGCGCTGGGGCCGCATGGCGGCAAGCATCGCGGCGGCGGTCGCCGTCGGCGCCGGCGGCTGGTGGGCGACGACGGCGCGGCCCCCCGCGTCCGCCGATCAGGGGCTGGTGGTCGCGAGCGGGCAGGGGTCCATCCACCAGACCGGCGTCGGCGAACTGTCGACCGTGACCCTGTCCGATGGGTCGAAGGTGACGCTGAACACCCGCAGCCGGCTCGAGGTGAACTACACCGCCGACCGCCGCACCGTGACGCTGATCTCCGGCCAGGCGCTGTTCGAGGTGGCGAAGAACAAGGACCGGCCCTTCGTGGTCATGGCCGGCCCCCGCCAGGTGACCGCGCTCGGCACCGCCTTCGACGTCCGCCTCGACGGCCAGAAGGTGCAGGTCACCATGGTCGAGGGCCGGGTGAAGGTCGAACCGACCCGCCCGACCTTGCTCGAAAAAGTCGCCACGCCCGAACGGCAGTTGGTCGCCGGACAGCAACTCGTCGCGACGCTGGACTCCATGCGTCCCACCGTCCGGCAAGCCGACGCCGCCACCACGACCAGCTGGCGCCAGGGCCGGGTGGTCTTCGCCGACACCCCGCTGCCGCAGGCGGTGGCGGAGATGAACCGCTATTCCGCCACGCCCATCCTGATCGGCGAGGGGACCCTGTCCGAGTTCAAGGTCAACGGGATGTTCCTGACCGCTCAGCCGATGAGTTTCGTCGGCGCCGTGACCGCCTATTTCCCTGTCGAGGCCCGCTCGCGCCCCGACGGCGCGACGGTTCTTGTCCCGCGCGGCTGAGGAATTTTTTACGTTACCCCCGTGGGTCGCCCGACGCGTCCCGTCTTTCCACCAGACGGCTTTGAAAACAGCCGCGTAAAATGGGGGGAGACGAACATGACGACCGCACGCCGAAAGTCCCTGAAGAGCCTGGCCCTGGGCGCTTGCGCCACCCTGGCGCTCGCCACCGCCGCGCAGGCGCAGGACACCGCCCGCTTCGACATCGCCGGCGGCGACCTGAAGACGGCGCTGCAGACCTTCTCCGGCCAGACCAGCCAGGAAATCCTGTTCTCCAGCGACCTGGTCGCCGGCCACCGCACGAAGGGCGTTTCGGCCGACACCGACCCGCAATCGGCGCTGATGGCGCTGCTGGAAGGCACCGGCCTGACCTACACCCAGACGGCTACGGGCACCCTGCTGGTGGTGAGGGCCGACGCCGACCCCCAGTCCGGAAGCGCCGCGGGCGCCGGCGCTGAAGTTGAGGCGCTGATCGTCACGGCGCAGAAGCGGGAGCAGGCGATCCAGGACGTGCCGATCGCCATCAGCGCGTTCTCGGAAAAGACGCTGCAGGAGCAGAAGATCGAGGGCGGTTTCGACCTCCTGAAGGCGATCCCGAACGTCACCTTCTCGAAGAACAACTTCACCA
>CAMLRH010000012.1 GCA_946482375.1 uncultured Caulobacteraceae bacterium
GTTAGGCGTCTGCGCCTGAGGAACCACAGGCCGCGTCGGCGGTCAAGAAAATCGCTAGCGGCCGAACTCGGTGGTGACGGCGATGACCATGACGATGGCGGCCAGGAAGGGCAGCTCGTTGGTCATCCGCCAGAAGCGCTCGGAACGGGCGTTGGTCCCTTCGGCGAAGCGCTTTCTCGCCACTGCCAGATAGTGATGCCACCAGGTCAGGAAAAGGACCCCGGCCAGCTTGGCGATCATCCAGGGCTCGCGAAGGAAGTCCCAGCCGCGGGTTTCACCATCCGCCGCGATGAGCGAGAGCCCGAACACCCAGGCCGCGACCATCGCCGGGTTCATGATGATGCGCAGCAGCTTGCCTTCCATGGTCTGGAAGGTCTCGTCCATCTCCGAGCCTGCCACCGCGCGCGTGTGGTAGGCGAAGAGGCGCGGCAGGTAGAGCAGGCCCGACATCCAGGCGATCACCGCCAGGATGTGGAGGCCACGCAGCAGGTCGTAGTGCGAAGCGAGCCAGTTCACGCGGCCTTCTCCGTGCGTGGGCATTTCCGTTGGTCCCGGCAGACATAGGCCGAGCCCGGATAGGTTCCGGGACGCTGTAGAGCTTCCACCGCCAGCCGGGCAAGGCCGGCGATGAAGGCCTCGTCGATGCCGAGCGCCGGCACGCGGACGTAGGCGGGACAGCCGTTCTCCTTCGCCAGCCTGGCGTACTCGTGGTCGAGCTCGACGAGGGTCTCGATATGCTCGGAGACGAAGGCGATGGGCGCGACGACCAGCGCCAGAGCTTCGCGGGACGCCTCGGCGATGGCTCGGTCTGTAGCCGGGCCGATCCACTTCAGCGGCCCGACGCGGCTTTGGTAGCAGACCTCCCAGTCGGCGAAGTCGAGCCGCGCGGCGATGGCGGCCGCGGTCGCCTCCACCTGCGCCTGATAGGGGTCGCCTCCCGCAACAACCTTCTCCGGCAGGCCGTGGGCGGAGAACAGCAGCCGCACAGGTGCGGGTTTGCCGGCGGCCTCGTACGCTTGCCGGATCAGCCGGGCGTAACCTTCCACGAACCCGTCCTCGACCGGATAGCAGCAGATGGCGCGGCTTTGGCCCGGGCCCCGATAGGCCTCGCGCCAGGCCTTCAGCGAAGACGCCGTCGTAGTCGTCGAGAACTGCGGATAGAGCGGCAACAGCACGATCTCGTCCGGCGCGAAGGCCTCAACGGCGCGGGCGGCTTCCTCGACGAAGGGATGCCAGTAGCGCATGGCGATGAAGCAGCGGACTTCGTCGCCCGCCAGCGCGGCCGACACCGCCGTCTGCAAGGCGGCGGACTGCTTCTGCGTCTCCGGCAGCAGCGGCGAGCCGCCGCCCATCAGCGCGTAGTTGGCCTGGGCGCTCTTCTCCCGGCGGCTGGAGATCAGCTTGGCCAGCAGGGTGCGCACGATGCCAGGCGCGCCGATGATGGCGGGGTCGTTGAACAGGTTGAAGAGAAAGGGCCTGACCGCCGCCGGTCCGTCCGGCCCTCCGAGGTTGAAGAGGACGACGGCGATGCGTCTGCGCGTCGCCTTGGGACTCATTTCCCGGTCACCCTCGCCAGCACCTGCTCAACGTGCGCGATCGGCGTGTCCTGCAGGATGCCGTGGCCGAGGTTGAAGATGTAGGGCCCGCCGCCCCACTGGGCGATCAGTTGGTCGACGCGCGCTTCCAATGCCGGGCCGCCCGCGCGTAGCAGCAGCGGATCGAGCGCCCCCTGTATTGCCTTCGTCGTCTGGATCCGGCGTCCGAGATCGGCGCTGGCCTGGGTGTCGAGCGCGACGCCCGCAACCGGGACCTCGGCCGCGTAGCGCTCCGTCAACGAACCGGCCGCGCGCGGGAAGCCGATGAAGGGCGCATCGACACCGGCCGCGCGGACCTTCTCGATGATGGCCTTGTGCGGACGGATGACGATGCGTTCGAAGACGTCTTCCGGCAGCCCCTCGGCCCAGCTCTCGAACAGCTTGAGAACCTGGGCGCCGGCGTTGGCCTGCATGACCAGGTAGCGGGCGGTCGCCTCCACCAGGACGTCGAGCAGGGCCGTCAGTCGGCCGGGCTGTTCGTAGACGAAGGTGCGAGCCGCCTCCCGATTGGAAGAGCCGCCCTCGATCATGTAGGTCGCCACCGTCCAGGGCGCGCCGGCGAACCCGATCAGCGCCTTCTCCGGATCGAGCTGGGTACGGACCTTGCTTAGCGTCTCGCCAACAGCCGACAGGAGTTCGGTCGAGGCTTCAACCTGCTCATTCATCTCGTCGATGGTCGGCATAGGCCCGAGTTTCGGGCCCTCGCCCGCTTCGAACCACACCTTCTGCCCGAGCGCGCCGGGCAAGAGCAGGATGTCGGCGAAGACGATGGCCGCGTCGAACGGGAAGCGCCGCATCGGCTGCAGCGTCGCCTCCGCGGCCATATCGGAATCCATGCAGAAGCTGATGAACCCCGGCGCCTGGGCCCGAAGCTCCAGATACTCAGGCAGGTAACGTCCCGCCTGACGCATGAACCAGACGGGCGGGCGCTCAAGCGTCTCGCCGTCGAGAACCCGAAGGAGGGCGGGCCGGGGGGAAGTCATCGCGCGTCCTCATAAGGCCTTCCGCCCGAAGGCTCAAAGCCCAACCCTCTCTTCTTCTCTCTTAAAGATTTTAAAGAAGAAGGATGGGGAAGAGGTAAGGCCTGGGCAAAGCGGGGATGGCCGGCCCTACCCACGGCCTACCGACTCCTCGCCGGCATACCCTCCAGAGTCTGTCCCCAGCCGGGCGATCGCCTGTGAAGTCCGTGGACAGACCGGCAAACGTCTCGGTGGCATGGAGGATTCCGGCGCTACCCACACCCATGACGATGTGGACGGCGCCGGTATAGCCAGACTGTCGATGAAGGTGGCGCCGCGCCGCTCACAGCCATGGGCGGCTGGGGACGCCGGCGGACAAAATCGCCTGCTGATCACAGGCTGCGAGGCCCAGCGAAACGGGCGCGCGTTTCATCCCCCGCGGAATCACACCGGGGTTCAGGCCCATACAACGGAGCGTCCACAGGTATGGTTCCCGAACTGTGCGCGGTTTATGGGAAAGCCATGAGCCCGGCCGCGCGGATCGCCACCTACTTCCACATCCACCTCGTCTCCGACTCGACGGGCGAGACGCTGAACGCGATGGCCCGCGCGGTCTGCGCCCGCTTCACCGACGTGCTGCCGATCGAGCACATCTATGCGCTGGTCCGCTCGCACCGGCAGATGGAGCGGGCGCTGGACGAAATCGCCGGCGCGCCCGGCATCGTCATGCACACCATCGTCGACGCCGAGCTGCGCGCGGTGCTGGAGGAAGGCTGCCGCAAGCTCGACATGCTCTGCGTGGCCCCGCTCGACCCGGTGGTCTCGGCGATGTCGCGCTATGTCGGCGTGCCGCTGACCAACCGCGTCGGCGCCCAGCACGCGCTCGACGCCGACTACTTCAACCGCATGGAGGCGCTGAACTACGCCATCGCCCACGACGACGGCCAGGGCGGTCAGGACCTGGAGCAGGCCGATGTCGTGCTGGTGGGCGTGTCGCGGACATCGAAAACGCCGACCTGCATCTACCTCGCCCACCGGGGCATCCGCGCCGCCAACGTGCCGCTGGTGCCGGGACGAGACCCGCCGGCCAAGCTGCTCGAACTCAACAACACCCTGATCGTCGGCCTGATCGCCTCGCCCGACCGGCTGATCCAGATCCGCCGTAACCGGCTGCTGTCGTTGAAGGAAGACCGCGACACGACCTACATCGACCAGGAGGCGGTGCGTGAGGAGATCATCCGCGCCAGGCGGCTCTATGAACGCTACGGCTGGCCGATGATCGACGTCACCCGCCGCTCGGTCGAGGAAACGGCGGCGGCGATCATCAACCTCCTCTCCGGCGGTCGCGGCCAGGTCGAGGTGCTGGGATGACGCCGGTCATTCTGGCCTCGAAGAGCGCCGCCCGCGCGCAGGTGCTTGGCGCGGCCGGCGTCGTGTTCGAAACCGTCGGCGCGGGTGTCGATGAGGCCGCGGTGAAGCAGGAGCTTTCGGGCGCGACGCCGCGCGATATCGCGCTGGCGCTGGCCGAACGGAAGGCCGTCGCGGCCTCGGAGGGCCGGAGCGGCCTGGTGATTGGCGCCGACCAGACGCTCGATCTCGACGGGCGGCTGTTCGACAAGGCCGAGACGATGGACGAGGCGCGCGGGCGGCTGGCCATGCTGCGTGGGCGGACGCACCAACTGCACTCGGCGGTGGCCGTGGCGAAGTACGGCGCCGTCATCTGGCGCGACGTTCCCGCCGCGACGCTGACCATGCGCGACTTCAGCGACGCCTTTCTCGACGCGTATCTCTCGCGTCACGGCGAAGGCCTGCTCGGATCGGTCGGCTGCTACCGACTGGAGGACGACGGCGTGCAGTTGTTCGAGGCCATCGACGGCGACTACTTCACCATCCTCGGCCTGCCGCTGATGGGCCTGCTTGGCCTGCTGCGCGAACAGGGGGCGCTGGCTACATGACCCTGTTGGCCGGCGTGATCGGCAACCCCGTCGCCCATTCGCTCAGCCCGGCGATCCACGGCGCCTGGATCAAGGCCGCGCGCCTCGACGCCGAATACGACGCCTACCTCGCGCCGCTGGACGATTTCGCAGGCGTCGTGCGGCGGCTGCGCGCCGGGGGCGTCAAAGGGCTCAACGTCACGATTCCGTTCAAGGAAGAGACGCTGGCGCTGGCCGACGCGGCGAGCGAACTTGCCCGGCTCGCCGGGGCCGCCAACCTGCTGCTGTTTCGGGGCGGCGGCATCGTTGCGGACAACACCGATGGGCCTGGACTGCTCGCCGCGCTGAAGACGCAGGCGGGGTTCGAGCCCGCGAAGGGACCCGCCGTCATCCTCGGCGCGGGCGGCGCCGCCCGGGGCGCGGCCGCGGCGCTCAAACTGGCCGGCTCGCCGGAGGTTCGGATCGTCAACCGCACTCAGGAAAGGGCCGATGCCCTGGCGGCTGAACTGGGGGTCTCCGCTTTCGATAGCACCGAGGCCGCCTTCGAAGGCGCCGCCGTGATCATCAACGCCACCTCGCTGGGCCTTGGTGGCGGCGAAGGTCCGCATGCGCCCTTCGAACGCGCGCCCGGCGACGCGGTGGTGATGGACATGGTCTACAAGCCGCTGGTGACGGATTTCCTCGACCGCGCCGCCCGGCATGGCCATCCGACCGTCGACGGGCTGGAAATGCTGATTGGTCAGGCACGGCCGAGCTTCGAGGCCTTCTTCGGCCGCCCCGCGCCCGCCATCGACGTCCGCAAGGTCGCTCTGGAGGCAATGCGATGATCGTGGTCGGGCTGACCGGCTCCATAGGCATGGGCAAGTCGACGACGGCGAGGATGTTCGCTGACGAGGGCGTGCCGGTCTACGACGCCGACGCCGCCGTCCACGCCATCTATGCCCCCGGTGGCGCGGCCGTCGCGCCGATCGAGGCGGCCTTTCCCGGCGTGACCGACGAGCACGGCGTTGATCGGGCCAAGCTAAGCCATCGCGTGGTCGGCAAGCCGGAGGAGTTGAAGCGGCTCGAAGCCATCGTCCATCCGCTGCTCGGCGGAGACCGCGCCACCTTCTTCGGCGACGCGCAGGCGAAGGGCGCCGACATCGTCGTGCTCGACATTCCGCTGCTGTTCGAGACCGGCGGCGAGAAGGCGATGGATGCGGTCGTCGTTGTTTCGGCGCCGGCCGAGATCCAGCGCGACCGGGTGCTCGGCCGCGAGGGCATGGACGAGGCCAAGCTCGACGCCATCCTCGCGCGGCAGATGAAGGACGAGGAAAAGCGCGCTCGCGCCCACTTCGTCGTCGACACCGGCCAGGGTCTCGACCAGGCTCGCGCACAGGTGCGCGAAATCCTTGCTACGCTTCGTCGCGAGGGCGTTCCGAAGGTTGCTCCGGGCGGCGAACCGAAGCACTAAGAGACACATGGCCCGCGCCATCGTTCTCGACACTGAAACTACCGGGCTCGACCCGCGCACCGGCCACCGGCTGATCGAGGTCGGCTGTGTCGAGGTGCTCGACTTCATGCCGACCGGGCGGACGTTCCACCGTTTCGTCCACCCCGACCGCGACATCGACCCCGAGGCCGAGCGGGTGCATGGAATCTCGCTGGCCATGCTCGAGGGCAAGCCGCGCTTTCACGAAGCAGAAGTCGTCGACGAGTTCCTCGACTTCGTCGGCGACGCGCCGCTGGTCGCCCATAACGCCGCCTTCGACCGCGGCTTCATCAATCACGAGCTGGGGCTATGCGGCCGCGAGGCCCTGCCCGAGCCGCGCTGGGTCGACACCCTGACGCTGGCCCAGAAGCGCTTCCCCGGCATGTACAACTCGCTGGATGCGCTTTGTAAGCGGTTCAAGATTTCGCTGGCGACGCGCGACAAGCACGGCGCGCTGATCGACGCCAACCTGCTGGCCCAAGTCTATCTGGAACTGCAGGGCGGCAAGGAGCGCTCGCTCGAACTGATGACCCAGACGGTCGTCGCGCACGCCACCTCGGCGGCAGTGCAGGCGGCCTACGGCGCGCGACCGCGACCGCTGGCGCCGCTCTCCACCGACGAAGAGCGCGCCCTGCACGAAGCCTTCGTGCGCGATGTGCTGAAGGACAAGGCCGTCTGGCTAAAGTGCGGGCTTTGAATGCTCCCCCGCTGGGGGAGCTCCCGCGAAGCGGGTGAGGGGGCAGGTCCGCTAGCCCCCTTCGGCCCTCAGGGCCACTTCCCCCAGAGGGGGAAGATCAGGCTGTACCGCCCGGGTTCTCGCTGGCGGCCTTGCGCTGGAAGTAGATGCCCTGGAAGTCGATCGGGTCGATCATGAAGGGCGGGAAGCCGCCTTCGGTGGTCAGGTCCGAAATGATCCGCCGCGCGAACGGGAACAGGAAGCGCGGGCACTCGATCAGCAGCACCGTCTCCATCTCCTCGGCCGGTACGCCCTGGATCTGGAACAGGCCGCCGTAGAGCAGCTCGATCTGAAAGACCGCCTCGCCATTGCGGTCGGCGCGACAAGACAGTTTCAGATCGACCTCGAACAGGCCGTCGGGCCGGCCCTTGGCGTTCATCTCCACGCCCATGTCGATCTGCGGCGGCTGACCGCCAACCGACCTCAGGGAGTCCGGCGCGCGCGGGTTCTCGAACGACAGGTCGCGGATGAACTGGGCCAGGATGCGGAAGCCCGGGTCGCCCGGAGGCGGCGCCGGCGGCGTTTCGGTCGGGGTGTCGTAATCGCTCATCAGCCGAGGTCTTCCGGGGAATTATGGAAGGCGCGTCGCTATCATGGCGCCCCCTTACACGCAACGCCGCGCGGAACGCTGACGCCGCGCTGTTGCTTCCCTATATTGACGCTCAGTCGTTTCTGCTAACGCGGTCAGGTCTTGCAGCTCATCGAACTCATCATCTTCGCCGTCCTCGCCGCCGTGGTGCTCTATCAGCTCTATTCGGTGCTGGGACGCCGTGTCGGCCGCCAGCCGGAGGACATGAATCCCGCGACCGCTTCCGCGCGTCGCGCGGATGAGCCGATCCCCGATCCGGTCGACG
Organism: uncultured Caulobacteraceae bacterium; assembly: GCA_946482375.1. The sequence continues at coordinate 7,550 of CAMLRH010000012.1, forward strand.
ACGGCGCGCCGGCCACCGGGCTCGCCGCCATCCGGGCGCGCGACCCGAACTTCGACGTCTCCTCCTTCCTGCACGGGGCCAAGCAGGCCTACGAGATGGTGGTGACCTCGTTCGCCCGCGGCGATCGCGACACCCTGCGTCGGCTGCTGTCGCCGAGCGTGATGGACAGCTTCGAGACCGCAATGGCCGCGCGCGAGACCGAGGGCCGCACGGAGATCGTGGAATTCCTGCATCCGCCACGCGCCGACCTGGAGCGGGTCGAGACCGACGGCGACGTCGGTCGGGCCATCGTCCGCTTCCTTGCCGAGTTCCGCTCGCGCACCACGGGACCGGAAGGCGAAGGCGTCGATGACCGCCGCACCGCCGAACTGTGGACCTTCGAGCGTAGCCTGAAGAGCCGCGACCCCAACTGGACGCTGGTCCACGTCGACGCTGCCGAGGCGTGATGGGTCTGGTTCGGGGGTTAGTGATTGCGCTGGCGACGCTCGCGCTGTCGGCCTGCGCAACGCAGCAGCCGCGCGTGCCGAACCCCTGGGAGCTGCCGCAGCCGCCGAAGCCTCGCCCCGGGCCGACGACTCCGCCGGTCATCGAGCAACCGCCGCAGCCGATCCCCCCCGTCACGCTCGAACTGTCCGCCCTGCCCGGCTGGGCGCAGGAAGACCACGCAGGCGCCTATGCCGCCTATCTCGCCACCTGCCATGTGGCGCGCGATCCGTCCTATGCGGCGGTGTGCGCCAAGGCGCGGGCTTCGGGACCGCTGAACGCCGAATACGCACGCCGCTTCTTCGAGCTGAACTTCCGCGCCGCGCCCAGCGGACCCGACGGCCTGCTCACCGCCTACTTCGCGCCGGAGTACGAGGCGCGCTTTTCGCGGCAGGGCGAGTTCTCCGTTCCGGTGAGGCCGCGTCCAGCCGACTTGCCGCCGGACGGCAGCCCCTACCTCGACCGCGCCGCGATCGAGGCGACGCCGGAGTCCCGGCCGCTCGCCTGGATGCGGCCGGAGGACCTGTTCTTTCTGCAGATCCAGGGCTCGGGAACGCTGCGCCTGCCCGATCGGCGGCTGAAGGTCATGTTCGACGGCCATAACGGCCAGCCGTTCGTCGGCGTCGCCACGCCCATGCGCGACGCGGGCCTGCTGCCCGACAACAACACCTCCGGACAGGCGATCCGGCAGTGGCTGGCCGACCATCGCGGGCCGGAGGCGGACGCCATCATGCAGCTGAACCCGCGCTACGTCTTCTTCCGCACCGCGCCCGACGACGGGCTTGATCCGGCCGGCGCGGCGGGGATTCCGCTACCGGCGGGACGCGCCATAGCCGTCGATCTTTCCCGTCACGTGCTGGGCGAGCCGTTCTGGATCGAGGCCAGCGCGCCGGCGCTGGCCGGCGCCTTCCCGAGCTACCGGCGCCTGGCCATGGCGCTCGACACGGGCGGCGCCATCAAGGGCGAGACCCGCGCCGACCTCTACATCGGCCGCGGCGATGCGGCGGGGACCGAGGCCGGGCGCGTGAAGCATACGCTGCGCATGTACCGGCTCATCCCGCGATGAAGCGGCGGCCCGGGCCGGACGAGTTGCGCCTGTGGTCGCGGGTGGCCGCAACCGTGCATCCGCTGGCCGGACGCCCTCTGCCCGACGTCCCCGCCGCACCGTCGCCGGTCGGACGCCCCGTCACACCCGTCGATCCGGTGAAGCGTCCGGCCCGCTTCACCCCGCCGTCGGAGATCGAGCCCAACCGCAAGCGCCATATCGTGCGAGACCAGCTGGAAGCGCGCCTCGACCTGCACGGTCTCAGCCAGGAGCGGGCGAGGGCGACGCTTGAGTCTTTCCTGTTCAAGGTCTGGGATGACGGCTACCGCGCCGCGCTCGTCATCACCGGCAAGGGCACGCTAGGCGACGGCGTCCTGCGGCGGCGCACGCCGGAATGGCTGGCCGACCCGAAGCTTCGCCATGTGGTGGCCGGCATCTCGGAAGCCCACCGCCATCACGGCGGCGAAGGCGCGCTCTACGTGGCGCTGAAGCGCAAGCCCCGGCCCTAATTCCTCCCTCCCCTTTATGGGGAGGGAAGACGCCAAAGGCGTCAGGTGGGGGAGTTCGACACATCCCCACCCGTCTCGCTTCGCGAGCCACCCTCCCCCTAAAGGGGAGGGAGAGGTCAGCGGGAAGCCTTTTCCTGAAGCCCCGACGTCCCTTCGCGGGCTTCGAGCTTCGCGGCCACCGCGTCGGTCGACACCCCGCTCGCGGCGAGCAGGACCAGCCAGTGGTAGATCAGGTCCGCGCTCTCGGCCGCGATGGCGTCGGGGTCGCGCTGGCCGGCGGCGATGACGGTCTCGATAGCTTCCTCGCCGAGCTTCTTGGCGGCGCGCGCGGGGTCGGCCAGCAGCTGGGCGGTATAGGACGCCGCCGCGTCCGCGCCCTTGCGGGCTTCGATGGTGGAGGCGAGGCGGTCGAGGATTTCGGCGAGGCGGCTCATGCCGGGATCTCCTCGGGCAGGCGGACCGGAATGCCCGCGCGGGCCATCTCGGCCTTGGCCTCGCCGATGCGGACCTCGCCGAAGTGGAAGATGGAGGCAGCCAGCACCGCGTCGGCGCCGCCGGCCTGCACGGCCTCGATCATGTGCTGCACGTTCCCCGCCCCCCCGCTGGCGATCACCGGCACGGACACGGCCGAGCTCACCGCCTTCAGCAGGGCGACATCATAGCCGATCTTGGCGCCGTCGCGGTCCATGGAGGTCAGCAGGATTTCGCCCGCGCCCCGCGCCACCGACTGCGCGGCGTACTCGACGACATCGAGCCCGGAGTCCTTGCGGCCGCCGTAGATGAAGACCGACCAGCCGCCGCCCTCGCGCGCCTTGGCGTCGATGGCGACCACCGTGGCCTGCGAACCGAAGGCGTCGGCCATGCCGCTGACCAGCTCAGGCGTCTCGACTGCCGAGGTGTTGACCGAAACCTTGTCGGCGCCGGCCAGCAAAAGGCGCCTAGCGTCTTCGACGGAACGCACACCTCCGCCGACCGACACCGGCATGAAGCAGACGTCGGCTGTCCGCGCGACCACATCGAGGATCGCGCCCCGGCCCTCATGGCTGGCGGTGATGTCGAGGAACATCAGCTCGTCGGCGCCGGCCGCGTCGTAAGCGCGGGCCTGCTCGACCGGATCGCCGGCGTCGCGCAGTTCGACGAACTGGACGCCCTTCACCACGCGCCCGTCCTTGACGTCCAGGCAGGGGATGACGCGGACCTTCAGCATGCGATGGCCAGCGCCTCGGCCGGGCGGATGGCGCCTTCGTAGAGCGAGCGGCCGAGAATGGCGCCGGCGATGGGCACGCCCTTGCGCGCTTTAAGCAGTTCGATGTCCTTAACCGAGGCGACCCCGCCCGAGGCGATCACCGGGATGTGGACGGCGTCGGCGACTTCGCCGACCTGGGCGACGTTGACGCCGGTCATGGCGCCGTCGCGGCTGATGTCGGTGACGATCAGCGCGGCGACGCCCGCGTCCTCGAACCGGCGGGCGAGCGTGATGGCGTCGAGGTCGGAGGTCCCGACCCAGCCCTTCACGGCGACCTTGCCGTCCTTCACGTCGACGGCGACGGCCACCTGCTCGGGCCACTCGCGGGCGCAGCGCTTGACCAGCTCCGGGTTCTCGACGGCGACGGTGCCGAGGATGACGCGGGAAACCCCCGCCTCGATCCAGGCTTCGACCTGTTCATAGGTGCGCACGCCGCCGCCCAGTTGAACGGGGATGGAGACGGCGTGCAGAATATCCTGCACCGCCTGTTCGTTCACCGCCCGGCCCTCGATGGCGCCGTTGAGATCGACGACGTGCAGATACTCGAAGCCGTCGCGGGCGAAGCGCGCGGCCTGGTCGGCGGGCGAATTGTTGAACACCGTCGCCTTGTCCATGTCGCCGCGCAGCAGGCGCACGCACTGGCCGTCCTTCAGGTCGATGGCGGGATAGAGGATCACGGCCGCCACTCCAGGAAGTTGGCGAGCAGCTTCAGGCCGGAAGCCTGCGACTTCTCCGGGTGGAACTGGACGCCGGCGATGTTGTCGCGCGCCACTGCGGCGACGAACAGGCCGCCGTGGTCGGCGCGGGCGACGACATCGTCGGGGTTGGCGGGTTTCAGCGTGAAAGAGTGGGTGAAGTACATGTGCGCGCCCTGCGGTTCGCCTTCCAGCAGCGGGTGGGCGCGGACGACCTCGAGCGCGTTCCAGCCCATGTGCGGCACCTTCAGCGCCGGGTTCGCGGGCTCCATACGCACGACGTCGCCCTCGATCCAGCCCAGCCCGGGCGTTTCGCCGAATTCCAGGCCGCGCGTGGCGAGGAGCTGCATGCCGACGCAGACGCCGAGGAAGGGCGCGCCGCCCCTCACGGCCTGCGTCATCGCTTCAACCAGACCGTCGCGGTCCCCCAGCGCATTCATGCAGGCCGCGAAGGCGCCCACGCCCGGCAGCACGATGCGGTCGGCGCGCGCGACCACCTCGGGATCGCTGGTGACGACGATCTCCGCCCGCTCGCGGCCGACCCGCCGCAGCGCCTTTTCGGCCGAGCGCAGGTTGCCCGACCCGTAGTCGATCAGGGCGACGCTCTGCATGGATGAATCCTTAGAGCACGCCCTTGGTGGAGGGGGCGTGGCCGTGGGTCTTGGGGTCGAGCTCGACGGCATGGCGCAGCGCCCGGGCCAGCGCCTTGAAGCCGCTCTCTGCGATGTGGTGGCTGTTGTCGCCGTAGAGGGTTTCCAGGTGCACGCAGGCGCCGCCGTTCATGGCGAAGGCGTGGTGGAATTCCTTGAACAGTTCGGTGTCCATCTCACCGACCTTCGGACGCGAGAAGGCGACCTTCCAGATCAGGTAGGGCCGGTTCGACAGGTCGATGGCGCAGCGGGTCAGCGTCTCGTCCATCGGGATGTAGGCGTGGCCGAAACGCCGGATTCCCTTGAAGCCGTCCAGCGCCTTCATGACCGCCTGGCCGATGACGATGCCGGTGTCCTCGACGGTGTGGTGCATGTCGATGTGCAGGTCGCCCTTGGTCTCGACCTCCAGGTCGAAACCGCCGTGACGCGCGAAGCTGTCCAGCATGTGGTCGAAGAAGCCGACGCCGGTCGAAATCTTCGACGCGCCGGTCCCGTCAAGGTCGATGGCGACGCGGATCTGCGTCTCCTTCGTCTTGCGAACCACCTCAGCCGTTCGGCTCATCAGACCAGTCCTTGCGCCGCCGCAAGCTCCTTCAGCGAGACCTGCGGCCGTGGGCCATAGTGCGAGATCACCTCGGCCGCGGCGAGAGAGCCCAGCCGTCCGCAGTCTTCCAGCGGCCGCCCCCGCGCGAGGCCGAAGAGAAATCCCGCCGCGTATTGGTCGCCAGCGCCCGTCGTGTCCACGACTTTTTCCACAGGCGCGGCCGGCACGGTGCGCGTCTTGGCGTCGGCGACGATGACCGAGCCGTGCTCGGAACGGGTGATGGCGGCGATCTTGGCGTGGCTGCGCACGGCGGTGACAGCGGCCCCGAACTCGCACTGGAAGAGGGCGGTGATCTCCGCCTCGTTGGCGAAGAGGATGTCGACCTGGTTCTCGATGAAGCCAAGCAGCGCGCCGCGATGGCGCTCGACCACGAAGGGGTCGGAAAGGGTCAGCGCGATCTTGCGGCCCGAGGCCCGCGCCAGACCGGCGGCCTTGGCGAAGGCGTCGCGCGCCGGCGGCGGGTCGAACAGGTAGCCTTCGAGGTAGACGATCTTGGCGCCCTCGATGAACTCCTTGTCGACGTCGAAGTCGGTGAACTGGGTCGAGGCGCCGAGATAGGTGCTCATCGTCCGCTCGCCGTCGGGCGTGACGTTGATCAGGCAGCGACCGGTCGAGGGCCCCGCCGACAGCGGCTGGGTGCGGTACTTGGCGCCGATGGCCCACATGTCCTGCACGAAGGCGGCGCCCAGCTTGTCCGCCGCGACCTTACCGAGGAAAGCCGAATTGCCGCCAAAGCTGGCGATGCCGGCGATGGTGTTGGCCGCCGAGCCGCCGGAGGTTTCCACCGGCTTTTTCATCTTCCCATAGAGCTCGGTCGCCCGGCCCTGGTCGATGAGCTGCATCGAGCCCTTGTTCAGGCCCTCGGCTTCGAGGAAGGCGTCGTCGGACGGGGCGATCACGTCGACGATGGCGTTGCCGATCGCGGCGACGTCGTAGAGGTCGGTCATGCGGCTCCTATAGGGGCGGCCAGGCTAGATGAACAGGTCGCGCGAGGGGCAAAGATCGCGCACGACGCAGACCTCGCACTTCGGCCGACGCGCGACGCAGGTGTAGCGGCCGTGCAGGATCAGCCAGTGGTGGGCGCGGGTGAGATACGGCTCGGGGGTGATCGCCATCAGGTCGTGCTCGACATCGTCGGGCGTCTTGCCGGCCGACAGCTTCAGCCGGTGCGAGACGCGGAAGACGTGGGTATCGACGGCGATGGCGGGCTCGATGCGGAGTTCGTTGAGCACCACGGACGCTGTCTTGCGCCCAACGCCCGGCAGCTTCTGCAGCGCTTCCCTCTGCAGCGGCACCTTGCCGCCGTGCTCTTCGAGGATGATGCGCGACAGCGCGACGACGTTCTTCGCCTTCATCCGGTAGAGGCCAATGGAGGCGATGAAGGGCATCAGCCCCTCGACCCCGAGGTCGAGCATCTTCTGAGGCGTGTCGGCGACGGCGAACAGCTTCTCGGTCGCCTTGTTCACCGATTTGTCGGTCGCCTGCGCCGACAACACCACCGCCACCACCAGCGTGAAGGGGTCCTGGAACTGCAGTTCGGTGCGGGGGTCTTCGATGGTCTGTGAGAAGCGCCGGAACAGCTCCTCGACGCGCCCCTTCTCCTTCGGCGACAGGCGTTTCTTCGGGCGCTTGGGCGTCTTCATCGGCGGGGGAAGATGGCCTGACCCGTGGCGCGCGCCAAGCTAATGTGGCGCCATGTCCGGCCACCTCTACATGGACGCGACCATCACCCTGAACCGCTCGTTGTCACCGCAGGGGTTCAAGGTGCTGTTCGGCTTCGTGGTGGTGGCGAACGTCGCTTTCGCCATCTTCCTGCTCGTGCTGGGCGCCTGGCCCGCGCCCATTTTCCTGGGCATCGACGTGCTCCTGGTCTGGCTGGCCTTCCGCGCCAGCTTCCGGGCGGCGGAGCGCGCCGAGCGGGTGCAGGTTTCGGCCGAAGAGGTGACGGTGAGCCACGACACGCGCATGGTGTGGCGCTCGCCGACCGCCTTCACCCGCGTCGATGTGGAGGAGCAGGGCGAGAACGACCGGCGCGTGCGGCTGCGGTTGTCCAGCCGGGCCATCACCATCGCCCGCGCGCTCAGCCCGCATGAGAAGCGCCAGTTCGCGGTCGCCCTGCAGGATGCGATACGAAATGCGCGGGCCGAAAGGTTCTGAAATCGGGCGCAAGAAGCGGGTCGATAGAGTGCGGGGCGAGGCATAGTTTCACGCCATGGCACTCGATCTCTCCCTCTCCGACACCCTGACCCGTCTCGATGAGCGGGCCCGTGACTACGACCGCATGGCCGCCGCCCTCAAGTGGCTCGCCGACAACTGGCGTCGCCGCCCATCGCTCGACGAAGCCGCCGAGGCAGTCGGCCTGTCACCGTTCCACTTCCAGCGCATCTTTACCCGCTGGGCCGGCGTCAGCCCCAAGACCTTCGTCGCGGCCATCGCCCACGCCGAAGCTCGCAGGATGCTGGAAGGCGGCGCGAGCGTCCTCGACGCCGCGCTGGACGCCGGCCTGTCAGGCCCCTCGCGGCTGCACGACCTGTTCATCGCCCACGAGGCGGTGACGCCGGGCGATGCGCGCCGCCGGGGGGAAGGGCTGACTCTGCGCTGGGGATTCGCGCCGACACCGTTCGGGCGCGGTCTCTTCGTCATTGCCCCGCGCGGACTGGCGGCGCTGGGTTTCGCCGCGCCCGGCGAGGACGATGCAGCGTTCGATGACGTCTATCGGCGATATCCGGCCGCGAAATGGGTTCGCGACGACGCGGCCGCGGGCCGGATGGCGGTGCAGGCCTTCGGCGGCGAGGACGGCCCCGTCCCGCTGGTGCTGATCGGCCCACCGTTCCACGTGCAGGTCTGGAAGGCGCTGCTGCGCATCCCGGCCGGCTCGACGGCGAGCTACAGCCAGGTGGCGACCTGGGCGGGCAAGCCGGGCGCCTTCCGGGCGACCGGGGCGGCCATCGGCGCCAACCCGATCAGCCTGCTCATCCCCTGTCACCGCGCCATCGCCAGCGACGGCCGGTTGACCGGCTACCATTGGGGTCTGGACCGCAAGGCGGCCATGCTCGGCATCGAGGCGGTGGCGGCCCACGGCGGCTAAAGCGTATGAAGCTCGCATGAGCTTCACCGACGAAGAGGTCGACCGCTACGCCCGCCAGCTGGTGCTGCGCGAGATCGGCGGCGCGGGTCAGCAGGCGCTGAAGGCCGCGAGCGTCCTCATCGTGGGGGCGGGCGGGCTCGGCGCTCCGGCGGCGCTGTATCTCGCGGCGGCGGGCATTGGCCGGATCGGCATCGTCGACCCCGACCAGGTGGCGCTCTCCAACCTGCATCGGCAGGTGATCTACCGCACGGCGGATGTTGGCCGGGACAAGGTGGTCGCTTCCGCCGAGGCCCTGCTCAATCTCAACAACGCCGTGAAGGTCGAGCCGCTGCCGCTGGCGGTCACCGCCGACGACGCCCGCGAGATGGTGCGCGGCTACGACCTCATCCTCGACGGGACCGACGACTTCGCGACGCGGTTCGCTGTCAGCGACGCCTGCGTGGCCGAGGGCAAAACGCTGGTCTCCGGCGCCATCGGGCGGTGGTCGGGGCAGGTCGGCGTCTTTGCGGGCCGTCCCTGCTACCGCTGCTTCGTGCGCGAGGTTCCGCCGGACGCTGAGACCTGCGCGGCCGTCGGGGTGGTCGGGGCGCTCGCGGGTGTCATCGGCTCGATGATGGCGCTGGAAGCGGTTAAGCTTGTTACGCGATCCGGCGAGCCGCTGACGGGGCGATTGCTGATCTATGATAGCTTGGCCGCGGAGGCCCGGACGGTGCGCGTGGCGCCGGACCCGGCCTGTCCGGTCTGCGGGGGAGGGGTGAAATGAGGCGTCTCGGAAAGATTCTGCTGTGGGTGCTGGTCGTGCTCCTGGCGCTGCTGGTCATCGGCTGGTTCGCACTGCGCAAGCCGGACATCAGTTACGAGCAGCTGGAGGCGAAGTACGGCAACGCCGAGTCCGAGTACGTCGATGTCGGCAACGGCGTCCGCGCCCATTACCGCGACCAAGGCAATCCGGCCGGGCCGGTGCTGGTCATGGTTCACGGGTTCTCGGCCTCCACCGACACCTGGGAGCCGTGGGCCCAGCGTCTCGGCGCCGACTACCGCATCATCGCCATCGACCTGCCGGGCCACGGCCTGACCCGCGCGCCGGAAGGCTGGTCGCCGACCATCGAGGCCTTCGCCGATCACGTGAACGCCGTCACCGCCAAGCTCGGCGTCTCGAAGTTCGTCATCATCGGCAACTCCATGGGCGGCAACACCGCCTGGGCCTATGCGCTGAAGTACCCGCAAACGCTGGATGGCCTGGTGCTCGTCGACGCGGGCGGCTGGATCCCACAGGAAGAGCGCGACACGCCGCTTGCCTTTAAGATCCTCGCCAATCCGGTGGGCCGGGCCCTGCTCGGAAAGCTGGACTCCACGCCGGTGGTCCGCTCCGGCCTGCGCGACGCCTTCGAACCGCAGCCGAACCTGGTCGATGAGGCCATGGTCACCCGCTACGTCGAGATGGCCCGCGCGCCCGGTCACCGCGACATCATCATGGCCCTGATGAGCGACCGCGGCCGCTACTCCATCGCCACGAAGGAGAGGCTGGCGGCCATCACGACCCCGACGCTGATCATGCACGGCGACACCGACAGGCTGATCCCGGTGGGTGATGCTCAGAAGTTCGCCGACGCAATCCCGGGCTCGACGCTGATCGTCTATCCGCAGGTCGGCCACGTCCCCATGGAGGCGATCGCCGACAAGTCGGCGGCCGACCTCAAGGCCTGGCTGGAAGCGAAGGTCTATGCCGCTCCGCGGCCGGTCCAGACCCCGTCATCCTAGGCCTTGTGCCTAGGACCCAGAATCGAGGCGGGGTTGAAGTTGAATTGAAGCGGCGGCCGCAGCGTGTGTTTCGCGCGCGCCAGCGTTTCTGGGTCCTCGGGACGAGCCCGAGGATGACGGCAGGGTGCGACCCTGCCGTCAGCTACAGCATCGACGGAATGACGCGATCGGGCGGGCGGTGGCCGTCCATGAAGGTCTTGATGTTGACGATGACCTTCTCGCCCATGTCGACGCGGCCCTCGACCGTGGCCGAACCCATGTGGGGCAGCAGCACGACGTTGGGCAGCTTCATCAGCTTGGGATTGATCGCAGGTTCGTGTTCGTAGACGTCGAGGCCCGCGCCCGCGAGTTCGCCGCGCGCCAGCATGTTGGCCAGCGCGCCCTCGTCGATGACCTCTCCCCGCGCCGTGTTCACGACGATGGCGTGCGGCTGCAGCAGCTTCAGCCGCCGGGCCGACAGCAGGTGGTAGGTCGCCGGGGTGTGCGGGCAGTTGATGGAGACGACGTCCATCCGGGCCAGCATCTGGTCGAGGCTTTCCCAGTAGGTCGCCTCCAGCTCCTCGGCGATGCGTGGGCTGACGGGTTTGCGGTTGTGATAATGGATCGACAGGCCAAAAGCTTTGGCGCGACGGGCCAGCGCCTGACCGATCCGGCCCATGCCGACGATGCCCAGCCGCTTGCCCCAGATGCGGCGGCCCAGCATCCAGGTCGGCGACCAGCCGTGGAAACCGCCGCCCTGCACCACATTCGCCCCCTCCACGACGCGGCGCGAAGCGGCCATGATCAGGCTCATGGTCATGTCGGCGGTGTCTTCGGTGAGGACGCCTGGGGTATTGGTGACGATGATGTTGCGCTGGTTGGCGGTGGTCACGTCGATGTTGTCGACGCCCGCGCCGAAGTTGGCGATCAGCTTGAGCCGTTCGCCGGCCCGCGAGAGGATGCGGGCGTCGATCTGGTCGGTGATGGTGGGCACCAGAACGTCGGCGCGCGACATCGCGTCCACCAGTTCATCGGCCGTCAAGGGCTTGTCATCCACGTTCAACTCAGTGTCGAACAGTTCCCGCATCCGGGTCTCCACCGGATCGGGAAGCTTTCGCGTGACGACGACTTTCGGCTTTCGGGCGGCCATGAACCGTTTTCGACAAAACAGACTCGCCCCGTCCGGGCGCGTCGGCACCCTTAGCAAAGCGTCTCGTATGGGCCAAGCGACCGCTGCCTTGCTGGGCGCGACTTGTGCGGGATTGCTCACGACGGCGGCGGTGGCGGCCGACGCTTCGCGCCCGACGCCCTCAGGCCTGCCGGTGCCGCGCTATGTCGTGCTGAAGTTCGGCGAGGTGAACGCCCGCGCCGGTCCCGGCGACGATCACCGGCTGATGTGGGTCTACACGGCCAGGGGCCTGCCGGTGCAGGTCGTGGCCGAGACGCGCGAGTGGCGGCGCGTCTGCGATCCGCGTGGCGAGCTGGCCTGGGTCCATAGCCGGACCATCGACGGCAAAAGGAATGTTCTGGGCGCCAAGCCTCCTGCCCCCATCCGCTCCCGGCCAAAGGGCGACAGCCGTGTCGTCGCCTACCTGCGCCCAGACGCGCTCGCGGCGCTGGACCGCTGCAAGGACGGCTGGTGCAAGATCAAGGTCGAACGGGTCTCCGGCTGGGTGGCGGCGCGATCCGTTTGGGGCGCAACCGAAGCGCCGCAGTGCCGTTGACCAAGGCGATGCTCGTTGAGGCGGGCAACCGGCTCTGCTAACCCCTGCCGGTCCGCCACCCCCGGCGGCGCAGCAAGAGACGCCCTGAATGACGACCCCGGTCGCCAAGTCGAGCTACACCTACGAGGAACTGATGTCGTGCGCGCGCGGCGAGATGTTCGGGCCGGGCAACGCGCAGCTGCCCGCGCCACCGATGCTGCTGTTCGACCGCATCACCCACATCGACAGCACCGGCGGCAAGCACGGGCTGGGCTATATCGAGGCCGAGTTCGACATCCGCCCGGACCTCTGGTTCTTCGACTGCCACTTCATCAATGACCCGGTGATGCCGGGCAGTCTCGGCCTCGACGCGCTCTGGCAGCTCGTCGGCTTCTACCTCGGCTGGATCGGCGGCAAGGGCCGCGGCCGCGCGCTGGGCTGCGGCTCGGTGAAGTTCGGCGGCGAGGTCACCCCCGACAAGAAGAAGGTCGTCTACAAGATCGACATGAAGCGGGTCATCAACCGCCGCCTGGTCATGGGAATCGGCGACGGGGTGCTGGAGGCGGACGGCGAGCCTATCTACTGGACTGAAGACCTGCGCGTCGGCCTGTACCAGCGCGCCTGAGCGAGGAAGGGAGAGCATGCGCCGCGTAGCCGTCACCGGAATCGGCATCGTTTCCTCCATCGGCGCCAACGCCAACGAGGTCACCGCCTCGTTGCGGGAGGCGAAGTCGGGGGTTTCGTTCGCGCCGGAGTACGCCGAGCTTGGCTTTCGCAGCCAGGTGCACGGCGACCCCGGCATCGACTGGGAATCGATGGTCGACCGCCGCGCCGCGCGCTTCCTCGCCGAGGGAACGGCCTACGGCCACATCGCCATGGAGCAGGCGATCGCCGATTCCGGGCTCGCCGAGAACGAGGTCTCCAACGACCGGACCGGCATCATCGTCGGCTCGGGCGGCCCGTCGACCAAGGCCATCATCCAGGCGGCGCAGACGGCGAAAGAGCGAGGCCCCAAGCGCGTCGGCCCGTTCGCGGTGCCCAAGGCGATGAGTTCGGGCGCCTCGGCGACGCTGGCCACCTGGTTCAAGATCCGCGGCCTGAACTTCTCGATCTCGTCGGCTTGCGCGACCTCCACCCACTGCATCGGCTCGGGCTACGAGCAGATCGCCATGGGCAAGCAGGACATCGTTTTCGCCGGCGGCACTGAGGAGCTGGACTGGACGCTGTCGGTCCTCTTCGACGCCATGGGCGCGATGAGCTCCAACTTTAACGACCGGCCCGAGACGGCAAGCCGCGCCTACGACCGCGACCGCGACGGCTTCGTCATCGCCGGCGGCGCCGGGATCGTGGTTCTGGAAGAGTTGGAGCGGGCGAAAGCGCGGGGCGCGAAGATCTACGGCGAAGTGGTCGGCTACGCCGCCAACTCCGACGGCTATGACATGGTCGCCCCCTCCGGCGAGGGCGCGGCGCGCTGCATGCGGATCGCGCTGGAGACGGCGGGCGGGCGCGGGATCGACTATCTGAACCCGCACGGCACCGCGACTCCCGTGGGCGACGTCAAGGAAATGGAAGCGGTGCGTGAGGTGTTCGGGGCCAAGGCGCCGCTGATCTCCTCGACCAAGTCGCTGACCGGCCACAGCCTCGGCGCGGCCGGCGCGCAGGAGGCGATCTACAGCCTGCTCATGCTCAACAACGGCTTCGTCGCCGAGAGCGCCAACATCGAAAACCTCGACCCCGCCTTCGAGGACATGCCGATCGTACGAGCGAGGATCGACCGCGACATCGAAACCGTCATGTCCAACAGCTTCGGCTTCGGCGGCACCAACGGCAGCCTGATCATGGCGCGGGTCTAAGGAAGGGGCGTTCCATGGCCGACGACTACAGTTTCCCGAAGGGCGAACTCATGCGGGGCAAGAAGGGCCTCGTCATGGGGGTGGCGAACCACAACTCCATCGCCTGGGGGATCGCCTCGCAGCTGGCGGCGCAGGGGGCCGAACTGGCCTTCGCCTACCTGCCCGACATGGAGCGCCGGGTGCGGCCGCTGGGCGAAAGCATCGGGGTGAAGACCTTCATCCCTCTGGAGGTCACCGACGACGCCTCGATGGACGCCGGGTTCGCGGAACTGGAGAAGGCTTTCGGGACGCTGGATTTCCTCGTCCATTCCATTGCCTTCGCCAACAAGGACGAGCTGAAGGGCTCGTTTGTCGACAACACCACCCGCGACGGCTTTCTGACGGCGATGAACATCTCGGCCTTCAGCTTCGTGGACAGCGCGCGGCGGGCGGCGAAGCTGATGCCGAACGGCGGGGCCATGGTGACCATGACCTACCTCGGCGCCGAGCGGGTCATTCCCAACTACAACACCATGGGCGTGGCCAAGGCGGCGCTGGAGGCGTCGACCCGCTACATCGCCCGTGACCTCGGCCCGCGCGGTATCCGGGTGAATGCGATCTCGGCCGGCGCCATGCGCACCCTGTCGCTGGCCGGCATTTCCGGCGGTCGCGGCATGCTCTCGGAAGGCCGACGCTTCAGCGCGCTGAAGGAGGACACCTCCATGGAGGGGGTCGCCGGCTGCGCGCTGTGGCTGCTGTCGGAGCTTGGCCGCTCGACGACGGGTGAAGTGGTCCACGTCGACGCCGGCTTCCACATGATCGGCCTGCCCGACCCGGACGAGCCTCAGGGCGCGTAGGCGCGCAGGAAGCGTCGCGTGGCGGCCTCCGCGACCTGGTCAATCTCCGCCCCCGAGAGCGGGCTCGAAAGTCCGAGCAAGGCGGCCGTCTGGCGGTGGCTGATGACCATGCCGACGAAGAATTCGGCCGCCTGCATCGGGTCGTCGATCGCCAGCCGACCGGCGCGCGCTTCCGCTTCGAGGAATTTCGCCACCTCGCGACGCGACCGCATGGGCCCGGACTCGAACACGATCCTCGCCATGTCCGGCATCTCGGCGGCGCTATGAACGGTGACCCTCAGCAGCGAAGGGCTGCGGGTGACGACCTCCAG
>CAMLRH010000013.1 GCA_946482375.1 uncultured Caulobacteraceae bacterium
GCTCCGAGCGGCTGTGCAGGCGCAGGAAGACGTCCTGCACCAGGTCGTCGGCGTCCGCCGACGGCGCACGCTTCTGGAAATAGGCCCTGAGCACCCCGCCATAGCGCGCGGCCAGCGCGCCGACCTCTCCCGAAGGAGGCTCAGACGCCCTGTTCGCCGGCTGTATCGGCTTGCCCGTGGCCACCCCGCGCCGTCCTCGAACGCACTATCCCTACCGGTCTAGACGTAAGCGTCGCCCGACAGGGCACATGCTGGCGAGCGAATTTTTTAGGGCGCAAAGAAAGAGGCGGCGGTTGGGAGCCGCCGCCTCAGTGACATCCGGTTCAGAGGGGACCGAAGCCGGAGACCTATCCGCCGAAGCCGACAGAAAGCTTGAAGTAGGGACCGTCGATGGTGCGGTCGCCACCCCTCCGCCGGCCGTTGCCGACGTCGAGCACATCGAAGTAGCGCTCCCACCGGTAACCGGCGCCGAGCTTCATGCGACCCGCCTCGTACGAAAGCCCAAGGCTGAGGTCGAGCAGCGGCGCGGTCACGTCGTCGGAGCGCGGGATGTATACCTCGCTCGGCGTAACGGTCACGGTCGCCGGGGTGCCCGGAGCGCTCGTGTCATATCCGCCGACCGAGTCGATCCCGAGGAGCTTGTAGAAGGTCGTTTTCTGCGTGCCCTGTATGAGAGTGTCCTGCTTCCCGAACAGGACACCTGCGCCGATGCCCCAGTCCAGAGCAAGGCGGCCGGTTTGCTCGCTGCCGACAAGATCGGCCGAGCCGTCCCAGGTAAGGACGGGTCCCGCACCCTCGAACTCCCGGTCAGCCCGCAGTTTCGCCTCGTAGTCGGTGTGGGTCGTCTCGTACTTCTGGAACCAGCCTTGCGGGATGTACCAGTCAGGGGTTCCCAGAAACTCCGTCTTGGTCGTCGACTGGAACTTCGCGAAGCGCACGCCCAGGCTCAGCGAATGTTCCACCGTACCGAGCGAGAAATCGCGACCAACGGAGAAATCGATGAAATCGTGCTGTTCCTGCGTCGAAGCCTTCGCCCGCGCCCAGTTGGTCTGGGAAAGATAATAGCCGTTCTCGTTGAACAGGTCCGGTCCGTAGGGACAGAGGAAGGCGTACTTGTCGGCGAAGGCGCAGGCGGTTTCACTCTCCTGCTCCAGCCGAAGCGGAGACGCCGTGCCGTTGGTGCGCCCGTAGCGAACGCCGGCTGCGATCTTCCACTCGCCGGAGCCGGGCCTATAGGTCAGTGTCAGGCTGCGGCCGTCACCCCAGTCGAGGTCGCGGTTCTGGCTTCGGCTGATAGCGTCAAGCTCGTCGGGGAAGGCGTCCGCAAAGGAAGGCGCCACGGTCTCGTAGGGCGCGTCGTGACGTTGCACCTGGCCGCCCAACTCGACCGTCAACGGCCAGGGGCCGGTGTGGGCAAGGTTGGCGCCGGTCCACCACGGGCCGCCGCTCCATTCCTTGGTCAACCGCAGGCCATAGAGCCTGGGCTCGGTCAGGAAGACGTTGGTCGTCAGGCCGGTGTCATCGGAGTTCAGGAACGCACCGGTGATGCTGTCGCGGTCGAAGACGTTCTTGACGTAGGCCATAACCTTCCAGCCACGCTCTTCGTTGGTGAAGATCGCCGCCAGGTTGACGTTGGTATAGGCCTTGAGCTTGTCGTAGCCTTCCGTGTTGAAGATCCGCGTCCAGGCTTCCGACTGGTAGTAGAGGTCCGTATGTAGCGTCGCGAGCCAGTCATTCGGCAGCGGCAGCGTGTAATCGGCGGTCAACGTCGCCGTGAAATGCGGCGCATTCGGCAATTCGTTGCCTGACAGGTCCTTGAAGAAGCCCTCGCCGTTGTTGACTTCCGCCGGCGCCGTCGTCGGGTCGTAGCCGGGATAGCTCAGGAACGGGAAGGGCGTGTACGGCGCCACGGTGTAAGGGTCGTAGTGCAATAGCCAGGCGGCCTCGCAGGCGCTCGCGGCGCCGCGGCCGATACCGCCCGGTATGTGAACCTGGTTGTCGAGCCAGACCACGACCTCGATGGGCAGGATGCAGTTGGACGACAGCGTCGGGTGAGGCCGCGCCAGAATCCAGCCCTCGTGACCCGCGGTCCGATCCATGACATCGATGGCGCGCGAGCCGTCAGCCACTTCAGTGTTCTCGTAACCGCCCTTGAAGCCTAGCCGCAGATTGTCGAGCGGCCGCCAGTCGGCCTCGATCTCCAGACCCCAGACCTTGCGATCGAAGTTCAGGTTGGTCGCCGAACGGTCGACGATGTAGGAAATCTGGTAGCCTTCGTAATCGTAGTAGAAGGCCGCGAGGTTCAGGGTCACACGTCCGTCGGCGAAGGTGTTCTTCGAGCCCAGTTCAAACGCGTCGATGAATTCTGGATCGAACGTCTTCGGCTTCAGAGCGGACTCATTGACGAAGACGTCGCCCACATCGACGCCCGGCGCCCCGCCGATGATGACCGCGCCCGCGCGCGGCGGGTTGGCGCCGCCCGCCTTATAGCCGTGAGCGTATGAGGCGTAGAGCAGCGTCTCGTCGGTAAAGGCGAGGTCCGGCTTCCAGTCGATGGTCAGGCGGCCGGTAGGCTCCCGCCATTCCTGTTCGACGACCTCGGCGACGGAATAGCCGACCGTATCGGCGGCCGCGATCCAGCTCGGGATACGCGGCGCGTCCTTCTTGTCGACCGTCCAGCGCAAACCGGCCGTGACCTTCAGGTTGTCCGTGATGTTGTAGTAGGCCTCGCCGAACACGGCATACGAGATCAGCTTGTAGGGGTTCTTGCTAAGGAAATAGTTGTGACCTTCATCGTTCAGGCTGCCGATCGGATTTGGGTCGATGTAGGTGCAGGGCTGAACGCCATAGTGGCCACTCGGATCGGGTAGAATTGGCCCGTCGGGCCGCAGGCATTCGTGGTTGTCCGACACCCCAGGATCCCAGGCCGGAACATCGGGCGCACGCATCGCCGCAAACAGCGTAATGGTGTTGATGAAGACATAGTATTTGTCTTCGGTATCGTAGCGCAGGTAGTTGGCGCCGAGGCTGAAGTTAAACGGTCCGTCGAAGCTGGAGGCCAGCCGCAATTCCTGACTGAACTGCACGGACTTGGCGGTCGAGACGTCGCCGGCCACCACGCGGCTGGCGCAGCCCAGCTGCGGGTCGCAGAACTCGCCGTCCACGATCAGGTTATCGCGATACCCAAAATCGCCGGGCTCGAAATCGGTGCGGAAGGCGCCCTCACGGGTGTTGAACCGGTTGTAGTCCTGGAACGAGAACACCCTGTCGGAGCTGTAAGCCGTTTCCGACGACAATGTCAGGGCGTCGTTGAGATCGACGCTCGCCTGAAGCTCGACGATGTCGGCCTTGGCGCGATACTCCGGGTCGAAAGTCGACTCGATGACCCGCAGGTCGCGCGACTGGGCGACGCTTTGGTAGGGGTCGAAACCGGGGATGCTGTAGAAGGTCAAGCCGCTCAGCGGGTGGTAGTAGGGCAAGGCGTAGCCGTTGGGAGCCTGATAGGACTCGTCGGCGTACATCGAGGCTGGCTTGCAGCCTTGGCTGAACACCGTCTGTTCGCTGTAGGCGTCGAAGCCGCCGGTGGGCAGGTAGGGGATCGCAATGCCGCCGATCTCCTCCACGACGTCGCGCTTGCAGACCTGTTTGCCCGAGCGCAGCCGGTCGTCGTCTTCCTCGAAGTGTTCCCAGATTAGATTGACATCGATGCCGTCGGTCGGCGCCAGTCGTAGCGACATGCGCGTCGACCACAGGTCCCGACCATCGATCGGGTTCCCAGTGATCTCGTTGGTCGAGTAGCCCTCGCGCTTCGTCCAGGCGCCGGCAATGCGTAGAGCCGCCACCTCGTCCGCCAGCGGGACGTTCAACATCCCCTCGATGCGGGTCGAACTGTAGTTGGCTACGTCGCCGGAAACCTTCGCCTCGTAGGTTCCAAGTTTCGGCTTCTGGCTGATGATGTTGACGACACCCGCCGTGGCGTTGCGACCGTAGAGGGTTCCCTGCGGACCACGCAGCACCTCGACGCGTTGCAGGTCGTAGAATTCCTGCTCGAAGAAGCGGTTACGGATGAAGGGCGTGTTGTTGAACGCCACGGCCACGGCCGGATCCACGGTGGCCGAAATCGCCTGTGTGCCGATACCGCGCAGCTGAATGGAATAGGACGAGAAATTCGTCTTCGTGAAGGTCATGTTCGGGACCTGGGTCATCAGGTCCGGACCGCCGGCGACTTGGCTTCTCTCAAGCTGCTCCTGGGTAAATGCCGAGATCGCGATCGGCACGTCCTGGATATCTTCTTCCCGCTTCTGAGCGGTGACGATCAGCGCCTCGACGGTCCCGTCAGCGCCGTCCCCCGCGGCGCTTCCGGACTGGGGGTCGCCGGCCCTCACGATCAGGAAGGTGTCGCCTTCGCGGCGGTAAGTAAGATCGGTGCCTGCCAGCAACTGGGCGAGCGCGATTTCCGGCTCGACCGAGCCCGACACCGCCTGGGAATTCTTGGCCTTGGTGATCTCGGTTGTGGTGACCACGGCCAGGTCGCTCTGGGCGCCGAAGCGCGCCAGCGCCTCGCCCAGCGACAGCGAGGGAATATCGAACTGGCGGACCTCCGCCCGCGCCTGGCCCGCAAAGGCCAGCACCGCAGCCGCTCCAACGCCGCACAGCAGGCGCGCGCTGAGTCTTTTCGAACTGGAAATCATGTCCCCTCCCCCCGGTTTTTCTGTGGAGCCGAACCGCTCCCTGAAAACCAAGAGGCCGGAGGTGGCGGATGGTACAGGTCACCCCTCCCGATTATTTATTCTCTACTGCACAACGGTGAGCGCCGAGAGCTCGATGGCCTCCTCCGTTTCGGTCACCTGGGCCAGGTCGTAATTGCGCACCATCTTCACGAAGCTGTCCATGTCGCCGGGTTTCAGCACCGCCACCACGGGCTGACCGCCGACGCCGGCGTCCTTCAGCACGATCTTCTTGTCGGAGTAGCGGTTCATCTCCTCCGCCACTTCGGCCAGCGGTTCGTCGATGAAGGTCAGGCGCCCCTGCACCCACCCGGTGTCGCGTTCCACATCGGCCGGTTTGACGCTCCACTCGCGCGGGCTGGTCGCCTCGATGCGATAGCCGGCTTTCAGGTCGGCGGTCTGGGAAGGGCGCAGCAGGCGGGGCTGCTCGACGCGCACCTTGCCCTCCACCAGCGTGACCTCGAACTCGTCGGGCCCAACGCGCACGTCGAAGGCGGTGCCAAGCGCGGTGACCGTCCGCCCGGCCGCCGCCACGACGAAGGGCCGCGACGGGTTCTTCGCCACCTTGAAGAAGGCCCGGCCCCGGTCGAGGTACATGCGCCGCTCGCGCCCGCCGTCGTCGGTCCGCAGGATGGTGTCGGTGTCGAGCGTCACCACCGAACCGTCCGCCAGGGTCACGGTCGTCCGCTGACCGACGCTCGTGCGGAAGGTTTGCTGTTGGCTTATGCCGACCATCTGACTGACCGGTGTGGGCCGCGTCAGCGCAAATCCCGCGCCCACCGTCGCAATCAGCGCCGCCGCGACCGCCGCGGCCACGAACGGCCGCCGGATAGTCGGAAACGCCCGCCGCGCCTGCGCGCGCAGCAGCATCATCTCCGGATCCTGTCGCAGCAGGCCGGCCATCAGCCATGACTGCTCGGCCTCGTCCCACGCGTCCTGATGCGCGGGCGCGGCCTCCAGCCAGCGCTGGAACTCCAGCAGCTGTCCGGCCGTCATCTCGCCGGAACGCTTCAGCGCAAACCATTCGGCGGCGGCCTCGTCGGGCGGCAGGGCGGGGTTGATCGTCGGCGCGCTCATGACCCGCGCCTCCGGTCCTCGGACACCTGCCGGATCGCCCGCGCGATCAGCTGCTTCACCGCGCTGACCGAGATGCCGAGGCGGCGAGCGATCTCCGGATAGGTCATCTCCTCGAAGCGGTGGAAGATGAAGGCCTCGCGGGTGCGCGGCGGCAGGCCCCTGATGGCGGCCAGCACCTGGCCCGCCTCCTGGCGGCCCATCAGCACGCGTTCGGGGGTGAAGCCCTCCGGCGCCTCCAGCATGGCCTCGAAGGCCGCGCGGCTCGCCTCGCGGCCCTGACGCTTGGCGATCAGGTTGGCGGCGATGCGGAAAAGGTAGCCCTCGACGTTGTCGACAGGGTCGCCCTGACGGACGCTCATGGCCAGAAACACGTCCTGCAGCATGTCCTCGGCCTCGGCGGGCCCCACGCGGCGGCGGAAGAAGCGGCGCAGCGCGGGCCCGTACTGCGCCATCCAGACGCCGAGCTCCTCCGCCCGCAAACGCGGTGAAGCCTCAGCTCCCGGAGTCGCCACCCGCTCCATCAAAGCCCCGCAGACATGCCAGGCGCACACCGCGCCTGACTATCAAGAGGCGCGAGACGGCCAATGGTACAGCCCGCGTCGGCGACCGGAGCGAACTTTTTTGGCCGACGGCAAAAAGGCGGCGGGATCGCTCCCGCCGCCTCAGTAAACCGGGTTCGAAGGGGGCCGAAACCGGGTTAGAAGCCCTTTCGGATCGACACCCCGATCAGCCGGGGATCCAGCGTGAACACGTTGGTCGTCAGGCCGGTGTCGTCCGAGTTGAGGAAGGCGTCGGTCAGCGGCGTGTCGTCGAGCAGGTTCTTTACATAGACCTCGATGCGCAGGTCGGCCTCCGGCTTCTCGATCCAGACCGACAGGTTGGCGTTGTACCAGCCGTGCAGCTTGTCATAGGGGTCGGAGTTATAGACCCGCGCCCACGACTGGCTCTGCCAGTAGACGTCGCCGCGAAGCGTCGCCTCCCAATCCTCCAGCAGGTCCCAGCGGTACTGGGCTCCGATGTTGGCGGTCCAGTGCGGCGCGTTCGGCAGTTCGTTGCCGCCAAGCTCATCCCTCAGGCCGGCGCCTCCGTTCAATTCGGGATAGTTCTTGTAGTCGTAACGGGCGTTGCCGAAGGCCGGGTCGGCGATGAACGGCGGGAAGAAGCCGGCCACCAGCCCCCTGACGTCCCCGCACATTCCATAGTACTGCTGGAGCCCGGGACTGGTCTCCGCCCACCGCGCCGCAACCGGCGTCGGGACGACGCAGTTGGACGGCAACTGCATCCAAGGCTTGACGAGGGTGTAGTCGGGGTTGCCCTGCGTGCGGTCCATGATGTCGATGGAGGTTTCGCCATCGGCGATCTTGGTGTCGAGATAGCCCAGGTTGGCGTTGATGCGCAGATCTCGGGAAGGCGCGAACAGCGCTTCCAGCTCCAATCCCCAGGTCGTGGCGTCGAAGTTTTCGTTCACCGCCGTACGGTCACGAATCTGGGAAACCTGATAGTCCGTATAGTCGTAGTAGAATCCGGTTACATTTAAGCTCATCGCTCCGCCGATAAGCGTATTCTTCGTGCCGACTTCGAAGGCGTCGACGAACTCGGGCTCGAAGGTCGGGCCGTATTCGACCGCGGTCAGCGTCAACGGCGGGACCATGTTGAACATGATATAGAAATCGAGGCTGGCGGGATGGACGCCGTCGGCGATGGCGTTGTCGATGAACTCCTGCTCGCCCACGAAATCGGGGGTCGGCGGATTGGCGCCGCCGCCCTTGTAGCCATGCGAATAGAAAGCGTAGAGCATGGTTTCGTCGGTGAAACCCAGTTCGGGCTGCCAGTCGAGGCCCAGCCGCCCGGTGAACTCGCCCCATTCTTGCTTGATCGGGGGGTCTTCGGGATATCCGGCGGAAACGCTCCCGCCGGCCCACAGGGACCGCGCCAGCAGGGCCTGCGAAGGAACCGGTATGAAGGTCTTGCGGTCGTCCGTGTACCGCAGCCCCGCCGTGAGCTTCAAGTCCTCACGAATATTCCAGTACAGCTCACCAAAGGCGGCTGTCGATTTGAGCCGGTATGGGTTCTTTGAGCGGAAGTAGTTGTGCCCGTCACCGCTGATGCTCTCGACCGGGTTGGGATCTACGTAGGGGCACATGGCCTGCGGATCGTTCGCCGGCACCGGACCTCCGCCTGCCCCCGCCGTCCCGTTCAACGTGTTTGAACCGGGGCAGATGGCGGGATTCCAGAGTTCCGTGCTTGTGACGTCGAGAGGGAAATAACCGCCGGTCCACGAAAGCGCGGTCAGGGCGTTGAACATGATATAGTAGTCAACCACCGTCTCGAACTCGGTGTAGTTCACCCCGGCGCTAAAATTCAAAGGCCCGTCGAACGCCGATTGCAGGCGGAATTCCTGGCTGAACTGTTTGGCCTGGGCCTGGCTGATATCGAAACCGGCGATGGTGTTGGAACAGCCGATCTGCGGATCGCAGAAGACGCCGCCCGGCGCCATGTTGACGCGCTGGCTGGGACGGTCGTTAAACACGGAATTCACAAGCTTCGAGGTGTCCGTAAAGACAGGCAGACTCTTGAAACGATTGTAGTCCTGGAAGGAGTAGGTCTGATCTTCGTTGTACGCCGTCTGGGACGTAAAGGTCAGCTCGGGGGTGATGTCGAAGTCGAAATTCAGCTGAACCAGATCGGCCGTCGCGCGGTAACGCGGATCGCGGATCGAATTGATCACGCGCAGATCGCGGGACTGCGTCAGCCCGCCGTAAGGATCGACCGGCTGGACGATCGTTTCCTGGAAGGCCCCGAAAGGTTTGGTGGGGTCGCTGCCGATCCCCGTGCCGCTGTCCTTCAGCGCGATCGCGCCCAGGAGGAAGCTGTAGGACAATCCGTTGGGCGTGCCGAAAGCGGCGTCGTCATACAGATTGTCGGGCTTGCACCCCTGCCCGAACAGCGCGCGACGGATTTCGATGCCGGTGAAGATGTTCACATTGTCGGCGAGGTCCACCCCGCCCACATGGGTCGGCCCGTCATCGCGATGGCACAATTGCTTGCTTGTGCGCGAGCGGTCGTCGTCCTCCTCGAACCGCTCCCAGATAAGGTTGGCGCGGAATCGCTCCGTGGGCTCGAAGCCGACCGTAATCCGGCCGGTCCACAGGTCGCGGCCGTTGATCGCATTCTTGGTGGTGTCGTTGAAATCGAAGCCGTCGCGCGAGGTCATGGAGCCGGCGAAGCGCACGGCCAGTATGTCGTGGACGAGGGGAACGTTAACCATCGCGCTCAAGCGCTTGGTGTTGTAGTTCCCGACTTCGCCCTTGATCGAACCGGAGAATTCGCCCAGGTCGGGCTTGGCGCTGATGACGTTTATGACGCCCGAGGTGGCGTTGCGACCGTAAAGGGTACCTTGCGGACCGCGCAGCACCTCGACGCGCTCCACATCCACGTACTCCTGCTCGAACAGCCTGTTCTGGATCAGGGTGGTGTTGTTGAAGGCAACAGCGACGCCGGGATCGGTGGTCGCCGACACCGCCTTGGTGCCGATGCCGCGAATGCTGAAGTTATAGCTGGTGAAGTTATTCTTGGAGAAGGTGACGTTCGGGATCGCCTTCAGCAGGTCGAAGCCGCCTTCGATCTTCTGTTCCTCCAACGATCGCTGGCTGAACGCCGAGATGGCGATCGGCACATCCTGGATGGCCTCTTCCCGTTTTTGCGCGGTGACGATCAGGGCTTCGACCTCAGCGCCGTCCCCCGCGGCGCCTTCGGACTGGGGGGCGTTGGCGTCCACGATCAGGAAGGTGTCGCCGCTGCGCCGCCAGGTAAGTCCCGAGCCGTCGAGAAGCTGGTTCAGGGCGAGCTCGACATCCTGTTCGCCGCTAACGCCGCTGGTGACCTTGGCTTGCGCCAGCGACGGGGAGGCGAGAACGCCGTGGCCGCTCTGGTAGCCGAATTCCTTGAGTGCGTCGGCGAGCGGTTGCGGCGCGATGTTGAAGGTGGCGCTGTCCTGCGCGGCGGAGGCGCCGGCCGCCATCAACAGTATTGCCGCCGCGGCTCCGCCGGTCAGGCGTGCGCGTAGTCTTTGGCTTGTCTTGTGCATCTCGACTCCCCCCGTTTTATTGCCGGGAGCGAACGCCCCCTGCGTGGAGAGACGCAAGGCCGCAGCGATGCGATACATAGGCGGCGAAAAAATATTCACGACGGCGCGGTGAGCTCCACCGTCGTCTCGGTTTCGGCGCCGACCTTCGCCAGCCGATAGTTTTCAACGGCGTCGACAAACGCATCGACATCACCGGCCCTGAAAACGCCCAGCACCGGCGTGTCCGCCACCGCCGGGTCGCGAATGACGATCTTCTTGTCGGAATAGCGATTCATCTCTTCCACCACCGTCGACAGCGGGTCGTTATCGAAGGCGAGGCGTCCGTCGAGCCAGCTCGTTTCGCGCGCCACGTCGGTCTCGGCCACCGCCCAACTTCGGTTCGCCGTCGCCACCAGCTGGGCGCCGGGCGTCAGCTCCACGGCCGCCGGTTTCGAGGCTGCGCGCTTGGGTGGCTCCTCGACCCGCACGCGCCCCTCGACCAGCGTCACCTCGAACCGCCGAGGATCGGCGCGAACCTCGAACACGGTGCCGAGCGCCGTCACCGTCCGCCCCGCCGCCACAACCCTGAACGGCCGCGTCGCGTCGTGCGCCACGCGGAAGTAGGCGCGGCCCCTGTCCAGATGGATGCGCCGCTCGCCCGAGGTCAGGTGCACGCGCATGACGCTGTCGGTGTCCAGCGTCACCGCCGAGCCGTCGGGCAGCATCACCGTCTGGGTCTGGCCGACGGCGGTATGGAAGTTCTGCCGCCCGGAGATCAGCACAGGGCTCCACATCCAGACAGCGGCGAACACCAGCACCGCGATGCTGGCCGCGATCGCCCCGCCCCAAGTTACGGCCCGACGCACCCGCCAGCGCCGGTCGGCGCCGTCGCGCATGGCCAGCACCTCGGGGTCCTCGCGAACCGCCGCGGCCACCGCCCAGTAGTGCTCGAGATTGTCGTAGGCCGCCCGATGCTCCGGATCGGCCGCCAGCCACGCCTCGAACGCCTGCGCGTCCTCCGCGCCCAGCGGGCCGGAACGGCGCAGGGCGAACCAGTCGGCGGCGGCCTGTTCCACGGTCCGGACTTCCTCGGGAAGCACGCTCATGCCCGCGCCTCCATGATCTCGGCGATCCGCGCCATGGCCCGCGCGATCAGCTTGCGGACGGCCACCACCGAAATCCCCATGCGGCGGGCGATGGCCGGATGGCTCATCTCCTCGAAGCGATGAAAGATGAAGGCCTCCCGCGCTCGGGGCGGCAATTCCTTCAGCGCCAGGATCATCCGGTCATACTCCTGGCGGCCGATAACGAAGCGTTCGGGCGTCAGGTCCTCGACCGGCTGCGAGGCCTCGGTCAGCGGCGTCTGGCGCCCCAGCACCCGCGCCGACTCATACCGGTGGCGGCTGACCAGCACATTGTTGGCGATGGCGAAGAGGTAGCGCTCGACGTTGTCGACCTCGCCGCCCGCCGCGCGCGCCTGCAGGCGGACGAACACCTCCTGCACCAGATCCTCGGCCTCCGCCCCGCCCGCCCGCTTGGCGAAATAGCGGCGCAGCGCCGGGCCGAAGCGCACCAGCCACGCCGCAAGGTCGCCCTGCGACGTGGTCTCCAGCGGTCGGTCCGGCGGCGAGGCCATCACGGCGATCAGCTCCAGCGGGCGTACGCCCCTTACTGACGCAGACGCAAACCTTCGCCGAAGTGATACATCGCCGCCGCGATTTTTATCAGACCCGCTCGATGATGATGGCCGGGGCCATCCCGCCGGCGGCGCACATGGTGACCAGACCGCGCTTGAGGTCGCGCCGTTCCAGCTCATCCAGCAGCGTGCCGATCAGCATCGAGCCGGTGCCGCCGATAGGATGGCCGAGCGCGATGGCGCCGCCGTTCACGTTGACCTTCTCGCGGTCGAGCTTCAGGTCGCGGATGAACTTCTCGGCGACAACGGCGAAGGCCTCGTTGATTTCCCAAAGGTCGATGTCGTCGAGGGTCAGGCCGGCCTTGTCGAGCACCTTCCTGGCCGCCGGCACGGGCGCGTTCAGCATCAGCGTCGGGCAATCGCCGACGTTGGCCATGGCGACGATGCGGGCGCGGGGCTTGAGGCCCTTCTTCTTCGCGTACTCGGGCGAGGCCAGCAATACGGCGGCGGCGCCGTCGACCACGCCCGAGCTGTTGCCGGCATGGTGGACGTGCTCGATCTTCAGGTCCGGGTACTTCTGATTGATCAGCTTGCGGAAGGTCGTGCCCTGGCCGTCGATGTCGACGTCGGCCAGCACGGCGAACGACGCCTTCAGCGCCGCCAGCCCCTCGGCGGTCGTCTCGGGACGCGGGAACTCCTCACGGTCCAGGGCGAGCGTGCCGTCCTCGCGATAAACGGGAACGAGGCTTTTCGCGAACCGGCCCTCTTCGATGGCCCTGGCCGCCCGCTTCTGGCTTTCCAGCGCCAGCGCATCGACCGCCTCGCGGCTGATGCCTTCCATCGAGGCGATGGCGTCGCCGCAGACGCCCTGATGGCTCTGCGGATGCCTGGCGCGCAGGCGCAGGTTGCCGGCGTCCATCATGCCGGGCGGATCGCCCGCGGCGGCGGCCTTCGCGGCCATCGAGCCGGTCAGCGACATCATCTCGGCGCCGCCCGCGACGACCAGGTCCTCCATTCCCGACATGATCATGCCGGTGGCGAAGTTCACCGTCGTGATGCCTGAACCGCAGAAGCGGTCCAGCGTCACGCCGCTCGAGCGGACGTCGTAGCCGGCGTCGAGCGCCGCCATCCGGCCGAGGTCCGGCGACTGCGGACCCTTCTGGGTCGACGTGCCCCAGATGACGTCGTCGATCTCGGCGGTGTTGAGCTCATTGCGCTCGGCCAGCGCCTTCAGGACCGTGGCCGACAGCTGCTGCGGGTGGATGTCGGCGAGCGCGCCCTTGCCGACCTTGCCAATGCCGCGGGGGGTGCGCACGGCGTCGATGATGAGTGCCTCTGGCATGGTGTTCTTCCTGAATTGAGCGCCGTGGGGGACGGCGATGTCGGGGGGACCTTACGCCCCCGGCCCCTACGTCAGTCCAGCGCCGGAATGACGCGGCTCACCACTCGCAGACGATCTTGCCGAAGTGCTTGTTGGATTCCTGGTGGCGGAAGGCATCGGCCAGCCCTTCCAACGGAAAGCTCTGGTCCAGCACCGGCTTGATGCCGTTCGCCTCGACCGCGCGGATCAGGTCTAGCTGGTGGCGGCGGCTGCCGACCGTCAGGCCGATGACCTTCAGGTTCTTGGCCATGATCAGCACCGTCGGGATCGGCCCGGC
This sequence comes from uncultured Caulobacteraceae bacterium, assembly GCA_946482375.1. Next base: position 13,165 of record CAMLRH010000013.1, read on the forward strand.
GACACCCGCCAGCACGCCGATGACGGAGATGTGGCCGCCGACCTTCGCCGCCGTGATCGACTCCGGCATGGTGCCAGACCCGCCGACCTCGACGACGTGGTCGACACCGCGGCCCCCGGTGAGCTTGCGCGCCGCCTGGCCCCAGTTCGGCTCGGACTTGTAGTTGATCAGGTGGTCGGCCCCCAGCGCCTTAAGCCGCTCCAGCTTCTCGTCGGACGAGGAGGTGGCGATCACCGTCGCGCCCATCGCCTTGGCCAGTTGCAGGGCGTAGATCGAGACCCCGCCCGTTCCCTGCACCAGCACTGTCTCGCCGGCCTTCAGATTGCCGTTCGGCACCAGCGCCCGCCAGGCCGTGACGCCGGCGCAGGTCAGGGTCGCGGCCTCGGCGTGGCTGTAACCCACCGGCTGACGCGTGAAGGCCGTCGCGGGCATCGTCACCGCCTCGCGCGCATAGCCGTCGATGCCGTCGCCCGGCACGCGCCGGAAGCCGTTGTCGCCGATCTCGCCGTCCAGCCAGTCGGGGAAGAAGGTCGAGACCACCGCGTCGCCGACCTTGAACTCGAAGACCCCCTCGCCAACCGCCTCGACGACGCCGGCGCCGTCGGACATCGGGATACGGCCCTCGGGCGTCGGGATGCCGCCGATGACCACCACATAGTCGTGGTAGTTCAGCGAGGTCGCATGCAGCCGCACGGTGACCTCGCCCGGCCCCGGCGCGGCGGGGTCCGAAATGTCCGCGAGATGGAGGTTGGCCAGCGAGGCCGGGTGTTTGATCTGGATCGCACGCATGGGGGAACGCCTCTCGTTTTTAAGCATCATAGCCGACGGCGCCCCGGCGTCAGTCTAGCGCAAATCAGTCGGTCTCGGCCCAGTCTGCGAGGTAGGGGTAAGGGCTGGCCCTCAACGCCGCGACCATCTCGTCGAAGTTCAGGACGTAGTCGCGCAGGTCCGTCGGCAGTTGCTTGATCGTCTTCGGCTGCACCGGCGCGGGATCGACGCCGATGTGGCGGAAGACCTCGGCCAACGTTTCCTCGCGATGCTGCGGCGACATCAGGTCTTCGTAGAAGACGTTGAGGCAGCGATCCTCGGGCTTCAGGAACGCCACGCGGCGTTCGATCTCCCGCTTCATGCGGAACCAGCGGACGAAGTGGTCGAGGTCGAAGACGTGGCGGAAGCGCGCCTCGAACGGCGTCTTGTATTTGAACTCCCGTCGCTGCAGCGCGATCTGCTCGGAGACGTAGACGAACAGCGCATGACGGACGAGGTTCAGCACCTTGGGCCTGGTGTCGATGAGCCGCTGGGTGAAGGCCGCGATGAGATCCTGATACTCGGCGTAGGGCGGCAGTTCGCTGACCTGTCCCTCGCGCATCGCCCGCACGTGCATCCGCCGGTACTTCCAGAACGGCACCATGAAGGGGTCGAGCAGCTTGATGCCCATGGCCTTGACGCCGTCCGGGCGCTGCGGGGGCTCGGCGCGCAGGAAGTCGAAGTAGCGGCGGCCGTGGAAGAAATAGTTGAAGCTGTCGCTGTCGCAGCGGACCTCGGGATGGGCCTTCAGCAGCGAGGCGAACATGGTCGTGCCGCTGCGCCGCCAGCCGGTCATGACGAAGTCGTAGGCCATCAGGCGGCCTCCAGCGCCGCCCGGCGGCCCCGGCAGGAGAGACAGCTACCGCAGCCGAAGCCCCAGGCGAACTCACGCACCTTCGGGGACGTGCGCGGGAAGTAGCAGGAGTAGGTCCGCGCGAAGATCTCGGCCAGGTCGGCGTGGGCGGCGACCTCGGCGATGACCTCGGCCTTGGATAGATGCGCCAGCGGGAACGACACCGTCACCTGCCCGCCGGAGCATTGCTCCACCAGTTCGCGCATCTGCGTCATGAAGGGTTCGCCGCTGTCGAGGTGGCGGCGGTCGGCGTGAACGCTGCCGACCAGGATATCCCGGCAGCCGTGGCGCATGGCCCAGGACACCGCCAGCGCGATGAAGACGCCGTTTCTCATCGGCAGGAAGAAGCGGCTTTTGCCCTCGAGGTAGGTCCCCTGCTCTTCCTCGGAACTGAGGCCCGACGGCGGAAAGGCGCCGGCCAGCGACGCCTCGATCAGCTCCGCGCCCGCCTCGCCGCAGAAGTGGCGGGCGCTCTCCCGCTCCTCCTCGCGGTTCATCTGGCCGTAGTCGATGAAGAGGGCGGTCAGCCTGTCCCCCGCGCGCCGCTGGCGCAGCAGCAGGCAGACGGAATCCAGTCCGCCCGAACAGAGCAACAGCCGGCCGCCGTCAGGCGCGGTCATGAGAACCTATTTGTCGTCGTCGCTGCTGGTCGAAGGCGCGGTCGAGGAGGTGCGCGGACAGGCCGAACTCGCCTCCAGCCAGCCTTTCAGCACGATTGGCCCGCTGCTGGACGCGCGCGCCGCATCGAACTTGGCGCGGTCGACATGGAAGGACAGCGTCACGCTGCTCGCCGTCGTCGTCCAGTTGATGTTGTTGGCGTACTCGTTGACGAGGCAGCTCGTGCCCGGCCACCAGATCGCGCTGCTGCCCGTCTGCGGCACCAGGGCGTGCAGCACGGTGGCGTCGAGGTCGGAGCGCCCCTGAAAGCCGCCGTAGGGCCGGTAACCGTCGCCGCTGTAGGGCACCTGGACCACCAGATTGAACTGGTACTCGGTGTCGTAGATGCTGACGTCGCCCCGGTTGCCCAGGTTCTCGGTCGGGTAGATGGTCATGCTGGCGGCGCCGTACTGGGCGCGAATCAGCATCGGCTGCTGCTCGCCGCCAGGATCGAACACCGCATTGTCGAAGACGGCCTCGGGCAAGGCCTGATCGGGCGGCGCAAAGACCGACGCCCCGGCCAGCACTGCAAGTACGGATTTGGGCATTGTCGCCTCCCCGACAGAGGACGGTATCAGCGGCGGCTTGCGCCGACAACAAGCTCAGCTTCGCGGCTGCAGCCCGTGCTGGCGCATGCGCCAGAGCAGGGTCTCGATGCGGTCCTGGCCGAAGAAGGGCTCGTCGTTGAAGACCATGGTCGGCACACCCCAGTGGCCGACCTCCTCCAGCCGGTCGTGGCTGGCCTGGATGGCGGCCTCGATGCGGTCGGGTTCGTCGGCGATGGTCCGTTCGAGGTCGGCGAGATCGAGGCCCGCGCGCGCCGTGGCCTTCGCCAGGTGGTCTCCTTCGTTCCAGCCGGGCGTCTGGCCGCTCCAGATCAGGTGGCTGACCTCGCGGATGAACGGCAGGCCCGCGCCCGCTTCGACGGCGGCCTGCCCGAGGTGGTTTAGGCGGCGAATGTGCGGCTGGTCCTTCGCCACCTCGCCCGTCGCCATGTCCATCAGGATCGGGTCGGGCCTCGGCGGTGCGAACGGCATGCCCAGCATCTCGGCGGCGCGGTAGGCGTCGCGGACGACATACATCGCCCAGTTGGGCCCGCGCTGCTTGAAGAAGCCGTCGACGCGCACGGCGAGCGGGTAGACCGGCCGCACGCGCAGGTCGAGGTCGTAGGTCGCCTCGATCTCCTGCAGTCGCGGCGTCGCGAGGTAGGAGTACGGGCTCCTGAAGGACCAGAACACCTCGACCGTGAGCGTCATCGGCGGCTCCTTGCTTTTCTGACTGTTTAGTTTAAAAATGACCAAATAGTCAAGAACGGAGCGCACGTGACGCAAGCGGCGAGGCAGACCGATCGCAGGCGGGTGCGGACCCGCTCGGCGCTGCTGCGCGCCGGGGCGGCGCTGTTCGCCACGCGGCCCGTCGACGCCGTCAGCATCGACGACATCGTTGCCGCCGCCGATGTCGCCAAGGGCAGCTTCTACAACCACTTCGAGGACAAGGAGGCGCTCGCCCGCGCCATCGCCGAGGAGGTGCGCGGCGGGGTCGAGACGCTGGCCGCCGAGGTCAACGCCGGGATCGCCGACCCCGCCGAGCGGGTTGCACGCGCGCTCTGCGGCTTCGTGGGCCAGGCGGTCGAGCAGCCGGTCGCGGTGCGCGCCATGATGCGCCTGTTCCAGGGCGCGGCTATCCCCGACGCGCCGATGAACCGCGGCGTCCGCGCCGACATCAAGGCCGGGCTCGCCGCCGAGCGCTTCGACGGCGTGGCGCTCGAAGCCGGCGTGCTGATGACCGTCGGTGTCGTGCAGATGGCCGCCTCCCGGACGCTGGAGCCGAAATCCGGAAACCCCGCGGCGCTCGCGGCCGACCTCGCCTTCGGCCTGCTGCGCGGGCTGGGGCTTACAGCCGACGAGGCCAGGGCCGTGGCTGACCGAGCCGCTGAAGAGGTATTCGCGCGATGAAAAAAGCCCCCTTTCTCGCCGCCCTCGGCGGCTTGCTGGTCGCAGGCCTGTTGATCGGCGGAGCCATGAACCCGGGGCTCCAGCAGGCCGTCCTGACCCGCGCGGCCAAGCACCGGCTATCGCTCGATAACAGCGCACTGATGAAGGACGACGCCCTGCGGGTGGCGGTCTGCGGCACCTCGGCCCCGCTGCCCAGCAAGGCGCGCGCCAAGGCCTGCGTCGCGGTCATCGCCGGCGGTAAGATCTATATCGTCGATACGGGGCCGGAGTCGGTCGAGAACCTGATGCTCTGGAACCTGCCGCTGGCGCGGGTCGAGGGCGTGCTGCTGACCCACTTCCACTCCGACCACATCGGCGATCTGGGCGAGCTCAACCTGCAGACCTGGGCGGCGGGACGGCCGAAGCCGCTGGCGGTCTATGGCGGCCCCGGCGTGGAGACGGTGGTGGCGGGCTTCAACGAGGCCTACCGGCTCGACCAGGGCTATCGCACCGCCCACCACGGCGCGGCGATGATGCCGGCGGAGACCTGGCCGCTGGTCGCCCATCCCGTGCCGTTGCAGGGACCCGAAGCCGGCCACGCGCGCACGGCGACGGTGCTGAACGACGGCGTCCTCAAGATCACCGCCATCGAGCTGTCGCACGGCCCGGTCCAGCCAGCCTACGCCTACCGCTTCGACTACAAGGGCCGCTCAGCGGTGATCACGGGCGACACCAGCGCCCACAAGCCGCTCGCGGTCGCCTCGAAAGGCGCCGACGTGATGGTCGCCGAGGCGCTGGCCCGGCCGATGATCCACACGCTGGAAACCGCCGCTCGCGAAACCGGGCGCGACCGCGTGGCCAGGATCATGCACGACATTCAGGACTATCACGCCTCACCGGCCGAGATGGCGGGGCTGGCCAACCAGGCCGAGGTGAAGCTGCTGGTGCTCTATCACCTGCTGCCCGCGCCCGATGACCTGCTCATGCGCCGCCTGTTCACGCGCGACATGAACCACGCCCGCGACGGCCAATGGACGATGGCGCGGGACGGCAGCCTCTATACCCTGCCGCTGGGTTCAGATGAGGTTCGGATAGGCCGCGTGCGGGATTAAGGGCAGGTCGCGCCGTTGGTGGTCATGCACTGGGCGGCTTCGTTCATGGACGTACCCACGGCGCCGCCGAGCGCCATCGCCGCGAACACGATGCCGCCCCCGACGATAGCCAGGATCAGCGCGTACTCGGCAGCCGACGCGCCTTCCTCACTGCTGAGATAGATCAGGAACTCGGTCATGCCGCCCCCAAGCGGATCGAGGTCACCGGCCCCCAATGCCGGGGAATCACAGCCTGATAGCCGTGACGTCCTGACGCAATGGTCACGTTACTAATGAAAAGTAAATAATCCGAATGTGGTTAACGCCCGTTACTTAGTGACGCATACTGAAAATACGATGCGTTACTTTGAGTAGACGCAAACACCAATCCGCGCCCACTCAAAGCTGCCTATTTCGGCTTTCGGGACGACAGCTGGCCGCGGATCGCGCCATCCGGGAAGTCGGCGTTGTGGATGTTGACGTAGTAGTCGCCAGGGGTCTTCAGCAGCGCCTTGGACAACGTCGCGCTGACCGTGGCGCAGCCGGAACTCGTCCCGCTGACCGGGGCGGTGAGGCCGACCATGACGCCGCCCTCGCTGCTGGCGTTGCCGACGTGGATGTGGGCCGCCGTCGCCGGCGCGATGTTGCTGACCGAAATCTCCCAGCAGACCTGGTGGGTGCCGGGGTTGACGGTGAGTCTCGCCGTGCCCGCGCCGTCGGGGTCGCCTTCCGGATTGATCTCGGCCTCGCCGGTCAGGGTGGCGTAGAGCGGCCGTCCGCCCGTATCGGCCGCATAGGCCAGGGAGCCGAAAGCGGCGGCGGCGAGCGCCCCGCATACGATCAGGTGACGAGGGGCCATTTGCCCTCTCCTTTCGTGGCTTCCCCCGCGCTTGACGAGCAAAGCTTCCGCCTCTGGGAGGGCCCCGTCAACGACGATGGTTAGGCCGGCCTCGCCAGCAGCTGCAGCAGGACCCCCGCGCCTGCTTCCAGGTCCACGGGCATCTCGACGTCCTGCATGGTCTCCAGCCCGATCACCAGGGCCTCCAGCAGGGTGGCGACATGGCGCGCATCCACATCGTGCCGAATCGCGCCGGCCTGCTGATAGCTCCTCAGCACCTCGGCCAGGCGGTTGGCCCCTTCGGAGACCAGCGCCACATAGCGCTCGCGGATCACTGGCGAACGGGCGCAGGCGTCGAGCAGCTGGTAGGGCCGGATACCGCCCGCCTTCGAGACCGGGTGAGCGCCGCTTTCCAGCCGCTCGGTGAAGCGCCGGACGATGGCGCCGAGGTTCTCGCTCTCCCCGTCGCCCAGCATCTCCACGAGCGAGCCCCGGGCGACCCGCTCCATGACCGCGACCATCAGCTCGTCGCGGTCCTTGAAGTGGACGTAGAAGGCCCCGCGCGTGTAGCCGGCCCGCGCGCAGACCTCGTCGAGGCTGACGTCCAGCCCCTTCACCGCGAACAGCTCGCTCGCCGCCGTGATCAGGGCGGCGCGGCTGGCCTCCTTGGCGGCCGCGCGGCTGCGCGGCTGCGGCTTTTCACGACGGTTTCGAGCGACGGTCGACATAGGCCTTGCGCAATACGGTCTTTGGCCTCACATACGCGTTCGTATGTGAAACTGTGGCGGTTGGGGGGCATCATGGCGAAGCCGCGCTGGGACACAAGCCGGATGCCGGACCTGAAGGGCAAGACGGCCGTGGTGACGGGGGCCAACAGCGGCCTCGGCTTCCACACGGCCGCGGCCCTGGCGGGCAAGGGCGCCCATGTCGTCATGGCCTGCCGCGACGCCGAGAAGGCCAACGCCGCCATCGCCCAGATCCGCAGCCGGCATCCGGGCGCGACGCTGGAATACATCCCGCTCGACCTCGCCGACCTGTCGTCGGTGAAAGCCTTCGCCGACTCCTACCGGCGGGCGCAGACGCGGCTGGACATCCTCTGCAACAACGCCGGCGTCATGTTCGCGCCGAAGGGCCAGACGAAGGACGGCTTCGAGATCCACTTTGGCGCCAACCACCTCGGCCATTTCGCCCTGACCGGGCGGCTCATGGACATGGTGCTGGCGACGCCGGACAGCCGGGTGGTGACCATCGCCAGCGAGTACGCGCGGCTCGGCCGCATCGACTTCGCCAACCTGAACGGCGAGCGCCGCTACGACCGCCAGGCGGCCTACGCCAACGTCAAGCTTGCCAACCTGATGACCGCCATCGAGATGCAGCGTCGTCTCGAAGCGAAAGGCGTGCGGACGATCAGCGTCGCGGCCCATCCGGGCCTGTCGGCCACCAACCTGCAGTCCGCCGGCGTCAGCATGGGCGATCCCGACGCGCTGGCGCGCTTCGCCAAGTGGCTCATGCGCCACATGAACCGCTGGGTTTCACAGAGCGCCGCCATGGGCGCGCTGCCGACCCTGCGCGCCGCCACCGACGCCGAGGTGAAGGGCGGCGAGTACTACGGCCCCGAACTGCTATGGGGCCTGCGCGGCTATCCACACCACGCGCCGATCCCGCGCCATGCCAAAGACACCGCCGTCGCCGCCGAACTCTGGCGGAAGTCGGAAGAGATGACCGGAGTGACCTTCCCATGACCACCCCCGCCGACCTGACGATCCAGCCCCGCGAGCTTGCCTTCGGCCGCAACGAGCAGCACCCGCGATGGTGGCTGAACGGCGACCCGGTGGGGACCGCCTTCTACAACGCGCTGTCGATCACCTTCCCGCTCGGCGAGCGCTTCTTCATGGACGCGGTGAAGAACTACCGCCACCGCACCTCACCCGCCTTGCAGGCCCAGATCAGCGCCTTCCTCAAGCAGGAGGCGATGCATTCGCGCGAGCACGTCTTCTTCAACAAGCAGGTGACCGAGCACGGCTACGACATCCGCCCGGCCGAGAAGCGGCTGGAGTGGCGCATCAACCTGTCGCGCAAGACGCATCCGGCGATGCAACTCGCCGCCACGTCCGCGCTGGAGCACTTCACCGCCATCATGGCCCACGAGGTGCTGCGCGAGCCCAGGCACTTCGAAGGCTGCTCCGAAGAGGCCTCGCGCATGTGGCGCTGGCACGCCATGGAAGAGGTCGAGCACAAGGCCGTCGCCTTCGACACCTTCACCAGCGCGGTGCGCGGCGGGCCGGCCGGACGCTGGATGCTGCGTTCGCTGGTGATGGCGATCGCGACGCTGCTGTTCAGCTACACCATCACCCGCAACGTCGCCGACCTGTTCAAGCAGGACAACATCAGTAACGCGCGGACCTGGGGCCGCATGTTCGGCTACCTGTGGGGGCGGCAAGGCCTCGCGCGCAGCATGTTCCTGGCCTACCTGGCCTACTACCGGCCGGGCTTCCACCCGTGGGAGGTGGACGACCGCGACCTCATCGCGCCGATCCAGGGCGAGTTCGCGACCGGCTAGAGCGCCGGCCGCCGGTCCGCCCAGGGCTTGGCCTGTTCCAGCTGGGCGGCCAGCCGCAACAGCAGGCCATCCTCGCCCATGGCGGCGTTGAAGTGGACGCCGACCGGCAGGCCGTCGGCCGTCCAGTGCAGCGGCACGCTCATCGCCGGCGTGCCGGTCAGGTTGC
>CAMLRH010000014.1 GCA_946482375.1 uncultured Caulobacteraceae bacterium
GCAGCCTCGTGGAACTTCTCATCACCGCCGGACCGCTGGCGCTCCTGTGGGGGCTGGCGTGGTTCGCAGCCGACCGGGGGCTGTGGTGGCTGGCCCTCTTGCTGGTGCTGCCCGCCGCGCTGTTCATGGTGCGGCTGTTCATGATCCAGCACGACTGCGGCCACGGGGCCTTCTTCCGGGCCAAGCCCGCGAACGACTGGGTCGGCCGGGTGATCGGGGTGTTGACCCTGACGCCCTACGACTACTGGCGGCGCACGCACGCCATCCACCATGCGACGTCCGGCAACCTCGACCGCCGCTGGCTGGGCGCGGTGGAGACGCTGACGGTGGAGGAATACCAGGCGCTGCCGTGGATCAAGCGGCTGGGCTACCGGCTCTATCGCAACCCGCTGGTCATGTTCGGGGTCGGCCCCGGCTACATGTTCGTGCTGCAGCATCGGCTGCCGATCGGGCTGATGAAGGAGCGCAAGGCCTGGCTGTCGGTGCTCGGCAACAACCTGGGGCTGGCGGCGCTGGCGTTCGCGGCGATCTATTTCGGCGGCGCGGGACCGTTCCTGATGGTGCACCTGCCGATCCTGCTGCTCGCCGCCTCGATCGGGGTGTGGCTGTTCTACGTCCAGCACCAGTTCGACGGCGCCTACTGGGCCCGCAACGACGACTGGGACCTGCAGGAAGCCTCGCTGCGGGGCTCCTCGCACCTGCAGCTGCCGCCGGTGCTGAGCTGGTTCGCCGCCAACATCGGCGTCCACCACGTGCACCACATCGGCAGCAAGATCCCCTACTACCGCCTGCCGCAGGTCCTGAAGGACCACCCCGAGCTCGACGACATGAGCCGGGTGGGTTTCTGGGAGAGCTTCACCTCGGTGCGGCTGGCCCTGTGGGACGAGGCGCGGGGGCGGCTGGTCAGCTTCCGCGAAGCGTGCAAGCGTGGCCGTTAAGTCTCTGTTAACCAAGCCTAACCGATAGTTGCCGTGCTGGTTCTTCGGAAGCAGCCCACCATCACCACTGGATTTCCAGCCCGGCCCCTGCGCCGGGCTTCTTTTTTAGTCGCTCCCGCGACCCCGGCGCCGCTTGCGCCCGCCGCCCGGTTTCGCATATAGGCAGCGTCCTTCGATGGCCCTGATCCTCGGTAGCTCAGTTGGTAGAGCAGGCGACTGTTAATCGCCGGGTCGCAGGTTCGAGTCCTGCCCGGGGAGCCAGGGGCCCTTCCCACCCGAAATGCGTAAGATCACCTCTAAAGGGGATAGAGAAGGGGCAGTCATTGCCCCCTGCTTGCGCGTTAGCGAAAACTTTTGGCCAGAATACGGTTCGAGTCCTGCTTGGGGCGGCCCCCTGATCAACCGCATGAGGCCGCGATGGCCCCGCCTGCACCGTCCAACAGGACAGGGCTCAGCAATGCGCGGTCAGCAGAGTCGATCGGCGCTCGGCGTGCATGAGTCGGGAACCCGACGGTCGAAAGTGGATTGTGGGAAGGCTAGAGCCGTCGGGGGAATGGCGATGTCACGCGTGCTGGTCGTGGACGATGATCCGCATACCTGCGAGGTGGTCGTCGATATCCTCAAGCATGTCGGGCTGGCGACTGTGTGCGCCAACAGCGATGAGGAAGCCTACGAGATCCTGTCCTCTCCGCAGCCTATAGAGGCGCTCGTTGTCGATGTGAACCCGGGCGCCGGAACGACCGGCTTCGATGTGGCTCGCTTCGCGAGGCAGGCCATTCCGGCCCTGCCGGTGATCTACGTCACCGGCAGGGCCACGCACGAATCTTTCCTGGCGTTCGGCGTTCCTAACAGCGTGTTCATCGAGAAACCGTTCAACCTCGATGAACTGGCCGAGGCCGTGCTGAAGCGCACGGGCCGCGCTTAGCCACGTCGAGAGCATGACTCAGGCGAGGGTCTCGCCACCTAGAGCGGCCGTCATTGACGGCTCAATTGTTAAGGTGGGCAGTCAGGCTATCGAAGCCAGCGGAGGCGCCCCATGGCCCACAAGTTCGAAATCTATAAAGACAAGGCCGGCGAGTTCCGTGTGAGGTTCAAGTACAACTCGGAGGTTATGTTCTCGACGGAAGGCTATTCGTCGAAAGCTTCCGCAAAGAGCGCCATCGAGAGCATCAAGGCCAATTCACCGAATGCTCCGACCGAGGATCTGACAGCGACCTGACGGTCCCGGGACACGGAGAGCGGCCATGTCCGATTCTCGTGAGTTCAACGCGCGCACGATGTCCTGGACTTGGCGGTCGCCGTATTCCTCGGAGCGGCGTCGCCAATTGTCGGCCCACTCGCGGACCACCCATCATCCCCTACCAAGCTGGATCAGCCGGTGCGCGACCGTCAGAGCCACGCCGCGAAGCCGAGCGGGTTGTGGGCGCGGGCGACGGTGACGATGAAGGCGAACACCGCCAGAGCCGCCAGCCAGAAGATCAGGCGCACCTTTCGGGGCCGTTCGGGCCTGAGCGCGACCGTTCCCAGACCGATGTAGACGACGAGCAGCACGACCTTCACGGTCAGCCAGCCGTGGACGAACGGGTACTGCCGCACGATGGTCATCAGCATCAGCGCCGCGGTCAGCAGGGTGGTGTCGATCGTCCAGCTCATCAGGCGCACGGGAAGCGCCTTCACCCAACCCGCGCCGAGCAGGTTCAGCGCCGCGCCGCGCAGCAGGAACAGGCTGCCGCTGGCCGCGACGGACCAAATGTGGACCGCCCTGATCTGCGCGTAGAACTCCTCCATCGGCCCGCTCAGGCCCCGGCGGTCTCTTCCGGCGGCTCCCGCCGCGGCCTGATCCACAGCCCCGCGACGAACAGCGTCAGCGCCAGCGCGCCGATGCTGAACACGGTGTCGCCCGGCACCCGCATCCACACCAGCAGGTCGACCAGCGGCTGCTGCATGAACTGCTCGGAGCGGGCGTACCAGTATCCATGGTTGATGGCGGCCAGCAGCTGCAGCGTCCCCAGCGGCAGCAGCGTCAGCAGCGCCATCATGGCCAGGCCGATGTTGAACGACCAGAAGCTGACCCTGAGGACACCTTCGTGCCAGACGAGGTCCGGCTTCAGACCGCGCAGGCAGAACAGCACCAGGCCGATACCCAGCATGCCGTAGACGCCGAACAGCGCCGTGTGGCCATGCAGCGGCGTCAGGTTCAGGCCCTGCATGTAGTAGAGCGACAGCGGCGGGTTGATGAGGAAGCCGAACAAGCCCGCTCCCACCAGGTTCCAGAACGACACCGCGATGAAGAACAGGATCGGCCACTTGTAGCGCCGCATCCACGGCGTCGAGCCGCTGAGCTTCCAGTGGTCGTAGGCCTCGAAGCCGATGTAGGCCAGCGGCACCACCTCCAGCGCCGAGAAGCTGGCCCCAAGCGCCAGCACCGGCGTGGGCGTGCCGCTGAAATAGAGGTGGTGCAGGGTGCCGAGCACGCCTCCGGCCATGAAGATGATGGTCGCGAACAGCACCGCAACCGTCGCCGTCTTCACCGGGATGAGGCCAAGCCGCGTGAACAGGAAGGCGATGACCGCCGTGGCGAACACCTCGAAGAAACCCTCGACCCACAGGTGGACCAGCCACCAGCGCCAGTACTCCACGATCGACAGGTGGGTGTGCTCGTTCCACATCAGCGCCGCGCCGAAGAAGAGGCCGATGGCGACGGTCGAGAGGAACAGCAGGGCGACGATGGAGCGCGACTCGTTGCGCTCCCGCAGCGCCGGCCACAGCGCGCGGCCGACCAGCACCAGCCAAAGGATCAGGCCTATGAACAGGTACCACTGCCAGAAGCGGCCCATGTCGGCGTACTCCCATCCCTGGTGGCCGAACCAGAAGTTCTGCTCCAGGCCCAGCATCTGCATGACCGCCGCCCACTGGCCGGCGAACGAGCCGACGACGATGATCAGCAGGCTCAGCCACAGGAAGTTGACGCCGAGCCGCTGGAAGCGCGGCTCGTGGCCGGACATGGCCGGGCCGATGTAGAGGCCGGTGCCCAGCCAGGCGACGGCGATCCACAGGACCGCCAGCTGCGTGTGCCAGGTTCGTGTGATGGAATAGGGCAGCACGTTGGCCATCTCGAAGCCGTAAACGAGCTGGCCTTCGACCTGGTAGTGGGCGCTCATGGCGCCGAGCAGGATTTGCACCAGGAACAGCGCCAGGAGAACCCAGAAGTACTTGGCCGTCGCCTTCATGGAAGGGGTGACGACGATGGTGCGCATCGGGTCGGTCTTCGGCAGCCTGTGCGGCTCACGGTCCCTGTCGTGAGTGACGGCGTGGTGCCAGCCCAGCAGTGCGATGCCCGCGAGCAGGAAGGTCACGCTGAAGGCAGACCAAAGGAAGGTCGTCGCCGGGGGGCGGTTTCCGATCAGCGGCTCGCTCGGCCAGTTGTTGGTGTAGGTCACCTGGCCGCCCGGCCGCTCCGTCGAGGCCGCCCAGGCCGTCCACCAGAAGAAGGCCGACAGCGCCTCGCGGTGGTCGGCCCGCGCAACGGTGCCGTTCTTCATGGCGTAGGCTTCGCGCAGCTCCGCCGTCGCCGGGTCGGCGCCGAACAGGCTTTCGTAGTGATCGGAGACCTTCGCCACGGCTGCGGCGCGCTCATCGCTGATCGTGATTGTCCTGGTCGCCGGATCGTATGTGTTGCGGCGTATGCGCTCGCGCAGGCGGGCCTCAAGGGCCGATTGCCGCTCCGCGTCGAGGGCGGCGAAGTTCGCCGCGCCTTCCTGGCGGGCCCAGACGTCAAGAAGCGTCACCAACTCGCGGTGCAGCCAGTCAGCGCTCCAGTCCGGCGCCACGTAGCCGCCGTGGCCCCAGATGGAGCCCAGCTGCATGCCGCCCATCGACTGCCAGACCTGCCGGCCCCGTTCGATGTCGGCGCGCGTGTAGACGACCTGGCCGGACTGCGAGACCACCCGCTCGGGCATCGGCGGGGCCTTGAGGTCGATCTCCCGGCCGGTCCACAGAAGGACTGCAAAGGATGCGACGAGCAGCGTCGCCAGGACTATCCAGAGTTTTCTGGTGCTGCTCATGTGTCCTCCCCAGGATTTTGCTGGTGTTGAAAAGCCTGTCTCGTGCGGTCTGGAGCTGCGGGTGGCGTAAAGTTTGACTCCGCGATGCCCCCCGTGACCGGGACAGCGTCTGATGACGTTAGTCAGCGCTTTCCTTCAGGGCAAGCCACCGCTGCGTAGAGACCCGGCAGGGAGCCTGATCTACCCGACGGCCCGACCGCCCCGGCCGGCCAACAGGCCGCGGATGCAGGCGTTGAGGCTCTCGCCCAGCAACGGCTTCTCGACGATGGGAATCCCCATGTCCCAGCAGGCCTCGCGGACGTCGGCCTGCGGACGGGTGGTGATCATTACCACGCGTCCCGTAGCACCGCGGCGGCGCAGCTCCCGGATCACGCGCCGTCCGTCGAGCGCCGGCAACCGATGGTCGACGACGAAGCAGGCGATCTCTTCCAGCCGGTCGGCGTCCAGCAGGCCTTCCCCGTCCTTGAAGGTCAGCACGCTGTAGCCTTCGGCTTCCAACGAAAACCTGATGGCGTTCAGCAGCGGCGCATCTTCGTCGACGACGGCGATGAGGTGTGGCGCGCGCGCCGACGTTTGTGCTGGCAGGGACATTCTTGCTCGGCTCCGAACGCCCATAAGCGGGCGTCGCGGCCGGTGGCGCATTGACCAGGCGCAATCAGCTGTCGATAGAGTCCGCCGTTATGCTGGCCTTCATGGCCATGCGGACAAGTTCGGCGAAGGTCTCGGCCTCCATCTTGTCCATTACCTTGGCGCGATAAATCTCCACGGTCCTGTCGCTGATGCCCAGGTCGCGCCCGATCAGCTTGTTGCTGTGCCCCGCGACGAGCCGCTCAAGCACCTGCCTCTCGCGGACCGAAAGGTTGTCAAGCCGCGGTTGGAGTTGGCCGCAGCCGGTAGCTGGAGGCTTCAGCGCTTCCCGAACCGCCGCCAGCAGCACCTCGTCCACGAACGGCTTTTCGAGGAACTCAGCAGCTCCGGCCTTCATCGCCTCCACGGCCAGCGGAACGTCGCCGTGGCCAGTAATGACGATGATGGGCAGCCGAACGCTCATCGCCCGCACGCGGCGAACCAGCTCCAGTCCGTTCATCTCGGGCATGCGGACGTCGGTGATGATGCAGCCGGCATTCAGCGTCGGCGCGATATCCAGGAATCCTGTGGGCGACTCGTAGGTCCGCGCGGGTAGGCCGCAGGCGGCCAGCAGGAAGCTGAGCGACGTTCGCATCGCCTCGTCGTCGTCGATGACGTGCACGAGCGCCTCTTGCGCCATAACCCCTGCCTCCCCCGTCACCCGGCCGGCAGGGTGAAGTGGAAGACCGTGCCGGCGGGCGTGTTGGGCTCGGTCCAGATGCGCCCGCCATGCGATTCCACAATGGTCCTGCAGATCGAAAGCCCCACGCCCATACCCGAAGGCTTGGACGTATCGAAGGGCTGGAAGAGCCGCTCCAGAACCTCCACCACGATGCCGGGGCCGGTGTCGGCGATGCTGACGCGCACCATGCCGTCGGCGTCGGGGGCGCTGGCGATGAGCAGCTCGCGGGCTCGCTGTTGGCCTCGACCATGGCTTCGATGGCGTTGCGGCGATCAGCAGAAAGGGGCGCTCGTGCAGCCCAGCCAGGGGACCATGGACCAAAAGCCCCGCAACCCCGGCGGCGGCGGCGGCGAACGACCAGGCCGCCCATTCCTCGTATCGGCCGCCGTCCGCCGTCCGCCGGCCTTGTCGTCGGCAAATCGCTGACCACGCCATCCCCCAAGTCGCTGACCCCAGGCTATGTAGAATCCCTTATGGGTTCGACCCGAATTTGAACCGCCCCCGCGGGCCGCTACCGATCATGGCGTAACGACACCATGGAGCGCCCCGATGGCCACCCCGCAGATCGCCCTTGCCGTATCGGACGCCTGGTCGCCAGCACCGGCTTCACGCGGCGGCGCGGCCGTCGCCGACCTCCCCGCCATCGGCCCGCGCGTCACCTATGCGCGTGACGCCGAGATCTTTGGCGAGGGCGAGACCGCCGAGCACGTCTACCAGGTGCAGGAGGGCGTCGTCCGCACCTGCCGCTTTCTGGGCGACGGCCGGCGCCAGATCGAGGAATTCCACTTGGCTGGCGACTACTTCGGCCTGGAGCTGGGCTCCGAGTACAGCTGCACCGCTGAGGCGGTCGGTCCCGCGACGGTGATCCTGCTGCGCCGCAGCTCCCTCGCCGAACTGGCCACGCGCGACGTGGCCGTCGCCGGGCGCCTGCTCAGCTTGACGATGTCGGGGCTCGCCCGCAGCCAGAAGCATTGCGTGATGCTCGGCCGCAAGGGGGCCTGCGAGCGGGTGGCGGCATTCCTCGTCGACTTCGCCCAGCGGTGCGGGGCCGCGAACCTGGTGGACCTGCCGATGTCGCGCCAGGAAATCGGCGATTATCTCGGCCTCACCATTGAAACGGTCTCGCGCACCTTCACGCACCTGGAGAGCGACGGTGTGATCGCGCTGGCCGATCGCCGCCACGTCCACATCCGCAGTCCACAAAAGCTGCGCGGCCTGTGCGATTGAGTCAGCAGGACGGACGCGAGCCCACATAACCGGCCGCCGCGATCAGGGTCCAGCCGCCCAGCACCGACGCCACGCCGGGATCGGCCAAGTGATAGACTCCCGCCAGGCTCGCCCCGATCGAAGCCAGCCCCATCACCTTCACTGGCCGCGGAATCGCGCGGCGTGTGGCCCATTCGCTCAGGTATGGGCGAGCAGCGGATGCTCGTGGAGCTTCCGCGTCAGCTCCGGCGACGACCGCAGGAAGGCCCACGAAGCGACGAGCAGGAAGGGCGTGGTGGGCAGCAGGGGCACGAACACGCCGACGAAGCCGACGCCGGCGGCGGCGACACCCAGCGTCCGCAGCACCAGCTTCATGGGGCCGCGCGCGACGCGGTTGAACGCTAGGTCCCGCCTCTCCCTGGCGGGTGCGGACGACGCCGCCGGCTGCTCCAGGCCGCAGGCCGCGATCACCACTGCAGGGATCTCCATGGACTAGGACGCGCGTTCGACGGGGTAATCGGACATCATGTCGGAAGTATCGCGCCTGTGCGGCCCAACGTCCTTGCGCCGGCGCAAGCGGGGGGCTTGATCATCGTCAACCGCGCGGCGGGCCCGGACCGCTAGGATTGCTCCCGGCGGACGCCGCCGACGCAACCCTCAGGCCCGATGTTCATAGCCATTGAAGTGACGCCAAACCCGGACGCGCTGAAGTTCATTCCGCACGTCCGCCTGACGGAGGGCCAGGGCTGGACCTTCGAGGGCGTCGCGGAGGCCGTGCCAAGCTCCCCGCTCGCGGCCCGCATCTTCGAGCTCGAAGCGGTCCGGCAGGTCTACGTCGCGGAGGATTTCGTGACGGTTCACCGGCGTCCCGACGGCGAAGGCTGGACCACGCTGCGCATCAAGGTGGTGGCCGCCATCGCCGACCACCTGGAAACCGGTGAGCCCGCGATAGGGACCGCAACGACGGGCGCAGCGGTGAATCCGGACCCGGTCGAGAACGCCATCCGCGAGGTGCTCGGCCTGCACGTCCGTCCGAGCGTCAGGCAGGACGGGGGCGACATCCTGTTCGAGCGGTTCGATGCCGAAGACGGCGTCCTGTGGATCAGGATGGAGGGCGCCTGCGGCGGGTGCCCGTCAGCCCGCAACACCCTGAAGGCCGGCGTGGAACGCATCGTCACGCGCTACATCCCTCAGGTCTCGCGGGTTGAGGAAATCCCGGGTGGAGAACCTGCCCGGGATTTCCGGGACCGTTGGCGGGCGAGACCTGGCGAGAGCGGCGCCGCGCCCAGGCCGGAACCGGCGTTCACGCACCAGGGCCGCGCCTTTCGCGGGCGCGGCTCAGGATAGCCCGTGGCTGCCGGCGACGGCGCCGGCCACGGTCACGAGGCTGATCGTCAACAGGAGCCAATGCAGAACCTCCATCGCGCGGAAGGCTCGCTCCGGCCGCCGGGCGCGTTCGAGAGCCCTGTGCAGGAACAGCGGCTCGATGACGAACAGCATCAGCGCAAACACCGCCCAGACCGCCACCATGGCATGCATCCACCAGTACTCCGCCAGGGCGAAGCGGTCCCAAAGCTGAAGGCGGTGGACGAGCCAGTAGCCGCTGGCGCCGGCAATCAGCACGGTGATCCGGGCCTGCCAGGCGAAGCCGCCTTCGACGCGAAGGAAGGCCGCCAACCTCTGTGACGGCGGCTGACCGCGGCGAACGGCGGGCAGCAGCACCGTGGTCACAAAGGCGACGCCGCCGATCCACATCACCACCGCCGCGACATGGGCGGCGCGGACAAGCGCCAGTTCATTGCCAGGTGAAATCGTCATCGCCCCCCCTCAGACCGCCCTCGAATGCCGCGCGGGAGCGGCGGGCAGGCGTTCATCGAAGCATGCGGCGGCAGCGCGAACCAGCCGGCGCGCACGCTCGTCGACCAGCACCGTCCGCCCACGCACGACGCACAGCCCCTCGGCCTCCAGCCGCCGCGCCTGGTCGAGGCTATCGTCCAGGCTGTCGGGCGCAAAGCCGTTGGTGCGGCAGACCTCGCCCACGTCCACGCGCAGGTCGCACATCAGGCGCTCGATCACCGCCGAGCGCAGCCGGTCCTGGCCCTGGAGCGGGAGCTTGCGGGCCAGCGGCAACCGGCCGGCGTCGACGGCGGCGCCCCAGGCGTCGGTGGCGATGGCGTTCTGCACGAAGCCTTCCCTGAAGCAGCCGATGGCGGACGGCCCGATGGGGATGAGCACCGGCGCGGGGTCGTCGGTATAGCCTTGGAAATTCCGCCGCAGCGCGCCCGAAGCGGCGGCCCTGGCCAGCGGATCGTCGGGCCGCGCGTAGTGGTCGAGGCCGATGCGGACGTAGCCGGCGGCGGCCAGCGCTTCGTCGGCGGCCTCGGCCTGCTCCCACCGGCCCGCCGTGTCGGCCAAGTCGGCGTCCTTGATCATCACCTGGTGCTTCTTCATCCAGGGCACATGGGCGTATCCGAAGACGGCGATGCGGTCGGGCTGCAGGGTTACTGCTGCGGCGACCGTGGCGGCGACATTCTCCGGCGTCTGCGCGGGCAGTCCGTACATCAGGTCGAAGTTGATGGCGTCGATACCCACGCCGCGCAGCCTTTCCACGCCGCGCGCGACGAGCTCGTAGGGCTGGATGCGGTTGACCTTGTCCTGGACGACGGGGTCGAAGGCCTGCACGCCGAGGCTGGCGCGGGTGACGCCCGCCTCCCCCAGCCCATCGACGAAGGCGTCGCTCATCAGCCCGGGGTCGAGTTCGACGGCCACCTCGGCGCCGGGCCGCAGCGCGAACCGATCGGCCAGCCGCCTGGTCAGGGAGACGAAGTGTTCCGGCGACAGCGCGTTGGGGCTGCCGCCGCCGAAATGCAGGTGGGCGGCTCCGGCGTGCGGGCCCAGCGCATCGGCCATCAGGTCTATTTCGCGCTCGAGCCTGGCGTGAAAGACGCCGATGCGATCGTATTCGTGGGCCACGGTGGTGTGGCAACCGCAGTACCAGCACAGTCGCCGGCAGAACGGGACGTGGACGTAGGCCGAGATGGTGTCGCCCGCTCGCGTGCCGGCTATCCAGCTGCTGGCCTCCGGGTCTGCCGCCGCTTCGACGAAGGCGAGCGCCGTCGGATAGCTGGTGTAGCGCGGCAGGTTGCGCTGCGCGTGACGCAGCTGCGCCGGTGTCGGTGATCGTGTCATTGACGTCTGCGGGCGCCTGGCGGTCGCAAATCTTTACCGGAGCGATACTCGCCCGCTCCCCGCTCGAAGGCTTTGACCTCGGTCAATCACTACGCCGCGCCATCCCGATATAGCTCGCTGAACGCAACGCAGGAGGTCGAAAGCGCATGATCGGTCCAGACGTCGAACAGGCCCGCAGGCCCTGCTCCTCGACCGCCGAGGTGCTGTTTTTCGGCAAGGTCGGGGACATCCTGGGATCCCGCTGCCAGATAGCGCTGCCGGCCGAAGGCGTGACCGTGGCCGAACTCCGCCAGCGCCTGGAGGAGGTTGTGGAGGGCGCCGCCGAGGCGCTGGGCGAGCGCGGCGTCAAGGTGGCGGTTGACCTGGAGTTCGTGGGCGAGGACGCGCGCGTGCGGCCCGGTCAGGAAGTCGCCTTCCTGTCGATGTTCTCCGGGGGCTGACGATGAAGGCGGGCATCGACGAGACGCTGACCTTCCATCCCCTGAATGTCGCCGTGTTGACCGTGTCCGACACCCGCGACGAGATCACGGACACCTCCGGCGGGCTGTTGATCGAGCGGCTGAAACAGGCCGGCCATACGCTCGCGGGCCGCGCGATCGTGCCCGACGAGGTTCCCGCCATCCAGGCGCAGGTGCTGGCCTGGGTGGCCGACGCCGGCGTCGATGTGATCCTGAGCACCGGCGGCACCGGCTTTTCGCCGCGTGACGTCACCCCGGAGGCCGTCCGCCCCCTGCTCCGCCGCGAGATGGACGGCTTTTCGACGGTGTTCCACCAGGCCAGCCAGACCACCGTGGGCGTCTCCACGCTCCAGTCGCGCGCGCTCGCCGGCCAGATCGAGGAGACCTTCATTTTCTGCGTCCCCGGCTCGACCGGCGCCTGCCGCGACGCCTGGGACCTGGTGTTGGGCCAGGAGCTGGACAGCCGCTACCGGCCCTGCTCGCTGGTCGGACAGGTGCCCCGCTACCGCGGGCTGTGCGCGTGAACACCTTCGACGAAGCCTGCGCCGTCATCGGCGGCCTGGCCGGGCCGTTGGGAACCGAACAGGTCCGGCTCGACGAGGCCTACGGCCGCGTCCTGGCGGCCTCGGTGGCGGCGGCGAGCGCCGCGCCCGCCTTCTCGGTCTCGGCCATGGACGGCTACGCCGTGCGCGACGCCGACCTCGGGCCGGGCGGCGGGGCGCTGCGGGTGGTCGGCGAATCGTTCGCCGGGCCGCATTCCTTCGGGGGTGTGCTGGAGCCCGGTTGCTGTGTACGCATCTTCACCGGGGCCGCCGTGCCGGAGGGCGCCGACCGTGTCGTCGTCCAGGAGGTGGTCAGGCGCGACGGCGACATGGCCGTGATCCCCGCCCCGACCGGCGGTCGCCACATCCGCGCGGCCGGTTCGGACTTCGCGGCGGGCGAGGTGCTGCTCCAAAGTGGCGAACGCCTGACCCCCCAGGCGATGATCGCCGCCGCCGCCGCCGACACGGCGTCCCTCGAGGTGTTCCGCCGCCCGCGCGTGACCATCCTCAGCACCGGAGACGAGCTGGTCGAGCCGGGCCAGGCCGCCGGCCGTCCCGGCACCATTCCCGACAGCGTCTCGCTGGGCGTGGCCGCCCTCTCCCGCCTCTGGGGGGCCGAGGTGGCCGGCCGCCGTCGGCTGGGCGACGACCTGTCGGCGCTCAGCGTGGCGGCCGGGGAGGCGCTGCAAGCCGCCGACGTCGTACTCACCACCGGCGGCGCTTCGGTGGGTGAGAAGGATTTCGCCAGGGCGATGTTCGCGCCTTTCGGCCTGGAGGTGGCGATCGACAAGGTGGCCATGAAGCCCGGCAAGCCGATCTGGGTCGGCCGGGCCCAGGGGCGCGTCGTGGTCGGACTCCCCGGCAACCCCACCTCCGCGCTGGTGACGGCGCGGCTGTTCCTCGCCCCGATCCTCGCGGCCATGGGCGGCCGGTCCGCCGCCGAGGCATGGGCCTGGCGCGCCGCCCCCCTCGCCGCGCCGCTCCCCGCCGGCGGCGAGCGCGAGAGCTTCGAGCGCGCGCGGCAGGATCCGGCGGGCGTCGCCTCAGTCGCCAGCCAGGACTCCAGCGCCCAGAAGGAGCTGGCCCGGGCGGACGTGCTGATCCGCAGGCCTCCCGGCGCGCCCGCGCTTGCGGCCGGTGCGGTGGCCGACGTGCTGGATTTTTGAGCCGATTGATATTCCGCAAGCGTGGTCCGCTGGGAATCACCGAGCCTCATGCGTCCCACTCAGGAGACGCGTCATGGCTTTCGACAATCCGCTCGCCAGCGAAATATGGAGCAGCAAGTACCGTTTCGCCCCTTCCGGCGGGGACGGCGATGACTCGGTCGACGAGACCTGGGCGCGGGTGGCGGACGCCATCGCCGAAGCCGAGGCCCCCGAGCTGCGCGCGGGCCTGCGCGAACAGTTCTTCGAGGCCCTGAGCGACTACCGGTTCCTTCCCGCCGGACGGATCATCGCCGGCGCCGGCACCGCGCGCAACGTGACCCTCTTCAACTGCTTCGTCATGGGCGCCATCCCCGACAACCTGAACGGCATCTTCGGTCAGGTGCAGGAGGCCGCGGTCACCATGCAGCAGGGCGGCGGGGTCGGCATGGACTTCTCGTCGATCCGCCCGTGCGGCGCCCCGGTCAAGGGGGTCGCGGCCGACGCCTCCGGGCCGCTGAGCTTCATGGACGTGTGGGACTCGATGTGCCGAACCATCATGTCGGCCGGCCAGCGGCGGGGCGCGATGATGGGCTGCCTGCGCATCGACCACCCCGACATCGAGGCCTTCATCGACGCCAAGCGCGACCCGACGCGGCTGCGCAACTTCAACCTCTCGGTCCTGGTCACCGACGCCTTCATGGAGGCCCTGGCCGCCGATGCCGACTGGCCGTTGGTGTTCGAAGGCGAGGTCGTGCGGACGGCGCGGGCCGCCGACATCTGGCGGCGGCTGATGCGGGCCACCTACGACGCCGCCGAGCCGGGCGTGATCTTCATCGACCGGGTCAACGCCAGGAACAACCTTAGCTATTGCGAGACCATCCTGGCCAGCAACCCCTGCGGCGAGCAGATGCTACCGGCCTACGGGGCCTGCCTGCTGGGCTCACTGAATCTGGCGCGGCTGGTTCCGCACCCCTTCGAGCCGGGCGCCGAACTGGATGAAGAGGCGCTGGCCGCGCTCACCCGCACCGCCGTGCGGATGCTGGACAACGTCATCGACATCTCGCGCTACCCCCTGGCGGCGCAGGAGGGCGAGGCAAAGGCCAAGCGCCGCATCGGGCTGGGCGTCACCGGACTGGCCGACGCCCTGGTGTTCTGCGGGGCGGCCTACGGCGGCGACCGGGCCGTGGAGCTCACCGGCCGCTGGCTGCAGCTGATCAAGCGCGAGGCCTACCGCGCCTCGGCCGAGCTGGCGGCGGAGAAGGGCCCGTTTCCGCTCTATGACGCCGCCATCCTCGACCGGCCGAATCTTGTCGATCTCGACGACGACACGCGCGAGATGATCGCCCGCCACGGCCTGCGCAACGGCTGCCTGACCTCGATCGCGCCCACCGGCACCACCTCGCTGCTGGCCGGCAACGTCTCGTCGGGGGTCGAGCCGGTATTCGCCTATTCCTACACGCGCAAGGTCCGCCAGCCGGACGGCTCGACCCGGGAGGAGGCGGTGGAGGACTACGCCCTGTCGGTATGGAAGCGGCTGAACGGCGATGCGCCGCCGCCCACCGACATCTTCGTCAGCGCCCAGACCCTGGCCCCGGCCGAGCACATCCGCATGCAGGCGCAGGCCCAGGCCCACGTCGACAGCTCGATTTCCAAGACGGTGAACTGCCCCGAGGCCATCTCCTTTGAGGACTTCGGGGACATCTACCTCGAAGGCTACCGGCTGGGGTGCAAGGGCATGACCACCTACCGGCCTAACGCGGTGACCGGGTCGGTGCTGTCGGTCGCCGTCGCCGAGCCGGAGGTCGCGGACGCCGAGCCGCGCCTGACGCCCAGGCCCAAGGCGCTGGAAGGCAAGACCTACAAGATCGCCTGGCCCGACAGCGCGCACGCGGTCTATGTCACCCTCAACGACGTCGAGGACAGGCGCGGGCGCCGACCGTTCGAGATCTTCGTCAACTCCAAGAACATGGAGCACTACGCCTGGACGCTGGGCCTGACGCGGATGATCTCGGCGGTGTTCCGGCGCGGCGGCGACGTCTCCTTCGTGGCCGAGGAGCTCAAGGCTGTGTTCGACCCGCGCGGCGGGGCCTGGCTGGACGGGCGCTATGTGCCCTCGCTGCTGGCGGCCATCGGCGGGGTGATCGAACGCCACCTGGAGGGCGACCGGGCGCAGGGTGAAACCGCCGCTCAGGACGCCGGCCCCGACGCCGCCCTGTCCGTGCGGCCCTTCGCCGGAGCCGCCTGCCCGCGCTGCGGCGCCCTCACGTTGATCCGCAAGGAAGGGTGCGACTCCTGCACGAGCTGCGGCTACTCCAAGTGCGGGTGAGCGCCGATTGAGCGAGGTCAAGGCCGGCGGCGGGGCTATGGGGCAGCTTCTGAGGCATGCCCACAGCCGCCGCCCGCCGCGCCTACGCCGGCCCCGCCCTCTTCAGTTTCGGTTTCCGCCCCTTTTTCCTCCTGGGAGCGGCGTGGGCCGCGCTCGCCGTGCCGCTGTGGCTGTTGAGTCTGAACTACGGCGGGTCGCTAGCGCTCACCCGCGACTGGCACACGCACGAGATGCTGTTCGGGTTCCTGGCGGCCATCGTCGCCGGGTTTCTGACCACGGCGGTTCCGAACTGGACGGGGCGTATGCCGGTGATCGGTCTGCCGCTGGTGGGGCTGGCGGGGCTGTGGATCGCCGGGCGCGCCGCCATGGCCGCGCCGGGCTTTCCCGTTCAGCTGGCGGCGGTGGTGGATAGCGCCTTTCTGCTGGTCTTGGCTGCGGTGATCTGGCGTGAGGTGCTGACCGGGCGCAACTGGCGCAACTTGCCCGTCTGCGGTCTGGTCAGCGTGTTAGCGCTGGCCAACGTCGCCTTCCACATGACGCGCGGGGTCTGGGATCCGGCGGTCGGCGAGCGCATGGCCATGGCGGTCGCGGCAGTCCTGATCGCCCTGATCGGCGGGCGGATTGTGCCGAGCTTCACGCGCAACTGGATGCGCAAACAGGCGATCGCCGCCGAGCCTGCCGTCTTTGGCCATGTCGACCGCGCGGCCTTGGCCCTGACAGCGGCCGCCGCCTCCACATGGACGGCGCTGCCGGCAACGACCATTTCTGGGGCGCTGCTGGTCGTGGCCGGTGGCGCGAACCTGGCGCGACTGGCGCGCTGGCGCGGCTGGCTGACGGGGCGCGAGCCGCTCGTGTGGATTCTCCACCTGGGCTACGGCTGGCTCGGCGCAGGGCTGCTGCTGATCGGGCTTTCGGTGCTCGACCCGCTGGTCCCGCGCACCGCTGGAGTACATGCCCTAACCGCCGGCGCCATCGGCGTGATGACCCTGGCGGTGATGACACGCGCCACACGCGGCCACACCGGACGGCCGCTCGCCGCCGACGGTGGAACGCTGGCCATCTATATCGCCATCAACACCGCCGCCCTGGTCCGTGTGGCCGCCCCCTTCGCCGGTGAGGCGCAGTCCAGCGCGCTGGCGCTGTCGGCGATGCTGTGGACCGCGGCGTTCGGCGGGTTCGCCCTGGTCTATGGGTCGATGCTGACGAGCCGTCGGCTCGCGGCGGCCAATTGACAGGTATCAAAGCCGCGTAGCTCCACATGCCCTAGGGCTTGGATGTCGCCTGGCCGTCGCCGGGCGGCGCCCGCTCCGAGCCTTCGGACCTAAAGCGCCTCCGCGCCAGGGTCCGCGGGCCGCGCCGGTCAGCCGGCGAAGGGTGTCGAGGGAAACCCCGCCGCCTCCCGTGCTTGGAAAGGAGCCCAGCGTTGGGACGTCTCGTCGACGGCTTCGGCCGTCGCTTCCATTACCTGCGGGTCTCGGTCACCGAGGTCTGCAATTTCCGCTGCACCTATTGCCTTCCGGACGGCTTCAGGAAGTCAGGCCCGCTGTCGTTCATGACCCCGGCCGAGGTCGGACGCCTGACCGCCGCGTTCGCCGACCTCGGCGTGTCCAAGATCCGCCTCACCGGCGGCGAGCCCAGCGTGCGCCGCGACCTGCCCGAGATTATCGGCCGGGTCGCCGCGACCCGCGGCATCGCCAAGGTCGCCATCACCACCAACGGCTGGAACCTGGACCGCCAGGTCGCCACCTGGCGCGAGGCCGGCCTGACCAACCTCAACGTCAGCATCGATTCCCTGGACGCCGAGACCTTCCGCCGCATCACCGGCCACGACCGGCTCAGGCAGGTGGTGACGGGGGTGGACCGGGCGCTGGCGATGGACATGCCGACCGTGAAAGTCAACTGCGTGCTGCTGCGCGACACGGCGGCCGGCGGTTTCGAGGCCTTCGCCGATTTCGTACGCGAACGGCCGGTGGCGGTTCGCTTCATCGAACTGATGCGCACCGGCGACAACGCCGAGTATTTCGCCGACCAGCATGTGCCGGGATCGACGCTCGTCCAGTGGCTGGAAAGCCGCGGCTGGAAGCCGCGCGCGCGCGACTTCGACGACGGCCCGGCGGTCGAATACGTCCACCCCGACCACGCCGGGCGGATCGGGCTGATCGCCCCCTATGCCCCGGGGTTTTGTGACAGCTGCAACCGCCTGCGGGTGACGGCGCGCGGGCAGCTGCGGCTTTGCCTGTTCGGCGAATTGGGCGTGAACCTGCGCGATCTGCTCGAAAGGGACGATCCCGAGGCGCTGCGCGGCCGAATCGTCAGGGCCCTGGCTGGCAAGCCCGCCGGCCACCGGCTGCACGAGAACAACTCGGGCGACACCCGCCACCTGGCCCAGCTCGGCGGTTGACGAAGGTCAAGACGGCAGCCGAATTCGAATAAACGCTAAGTATAACTACTTAGCCTGCGCGGTTCAGTCGCGCACTTTTCGGCTCAATTCCAATACTCCGCCGGCAATATTTGACGTTGATCAATTCGCACCGACGGGCGGCGCGGCAATACGGGGGCGCAGGTGAGGACATCGGGGCCTCGCCGACCCACCGGGGGCCACCCTGTGACCGCAGCATCCTCACAGCTTCAACCGGGCGCCCGCACGGCGCTCTGGATGAGCACCATCGCCTTCACGGGCTGCTTTGCGATATGGACGATCTTCTCGATCATCGGGGTTCAGATCAAACATGAACTCGGCCTGACCGAGGCGCAGTTCGGGTTGCTGGTCGGCACGCCGATCCTGACGGGATCGCTGATCCGCGTGGCGCTGGGCGTCTGGACCGAGCAGTACGGCGGCCGCCTGGTGAACCTCGCGGTGATGCTGGCGGCGGCGGCGGCGACCTTCCTGCTGTCGCATGCGCAGACGTACCCGCAGTTCCTGCTGGCCGCGCTCGGCGTCGGCGCGGCGGGCGGCTGCTTCGCGGTCGGCGTCACCTACGTCTCGAAGTTCTTCCCCAAGGAGAAGCAGGGCACGGCGCTGGGCATCTTCGGCGCCGGCAACGTCGGCGCGGCGGTCACCAAGTTCGCCGCGCCCTTCGTCATGCTGGCGTTCGGCTGGGAGATGGTGGCGCAGAGCTGGGCCGTGGCGCTGGCGCTGCTGGCCGTGGTCTCCTTCCTGGTCACCCGGGACGACCCCGACCTCGTGCGCCGCCGCGTGACCGGCGCAAAGCCCAAGGCGGCGGCCGCCCAGCTGACCCCGCTGCTCAAGCTGCAGGTCTGGCGCTTCGCGCTCTACTACTTCTTCGTCTTCGGCGCCTTCGTGGCGCTGGCGCTGTGGCTGCCCCACTACCTCGTCGGCGTCTATCATCTCGACATCAGGACGGCCGGCATGCTGGCCGCCGCCTATTCGATCCCCGGCTCGCTGTTCAGAGTCTTCGGCGGCTGGCTGTCGGACCGCATCGGCGCGCGCAAGGTGATGTACCTCACCTTCAACGTCAGCGTGGTCTGCGCCTTCCTGCTTTCCTATCCGGCGACCAGCTACGTCGTCGACGGCATCCGCGGGCCCATCGAGTTCCGCCTCGCCATCGGCCTGATCCCCTTCGTCGCCATCCTGTTCTGCCTGGGCTTTGCGATGAGCCTCGGCAAGGCGGCGGTCTACAAGCACATCCCGGTCTACTACCCCGACCATGTCGGCGCGGTGGGCGGCCTGGTCGGGATGGTCGGCGGCCTTGGCGGCTTTGTCCTGCCGATTGCGTTCGGGCTCCTCAACGACCTCACCGGCGTGTGGACCAGCTGCTTCATGCTGCTTTTCCTGCTGGTCGGCGCAGCGCTCACCTGGATGCACTTCGCCATCCGCCGGATGGAGCGACAGGCCAGCCCGCAACTGCGCGACCTGCCCGAACTGCCGGAGATGGCCGGCATGAACCCCGACCCGATGCCTGCGCAGTCCCCCGGCGCGGCCAGCCCCTTGCACGCTGCCGAATAGAAGGAGGGAAGACCATGTCGTCCAAGAGACCCGCCCGCCACATCCTCACCGAGTGGCGCCCGGAAGATCCCGGTTTCTGGCGCATGACGGGCAAGTCGATCGCGTCCAGGAACCTGTGGATCAGCGTCCCCAACCTGCTGCTGGCCTTCTCGGTGTGGATGGTCTGGTCGATGGTGGTGGCCAAGCTGAAGCTGATCGGCTTCGCCTTCACCACGGAGCAGCTGTTCTGGCTGACGGCCCTGCCGGCGCTGTCGGGGGCGACCCTGCGGATATTCTACAGCTTCCTGGTGCCGATCCTCGGCGGCCGGCTGTGGACCACCCTGTCGACGCTGTCGCTGCTGATCCCGGCCATCGGCATCGGGGTGGCGGTGCAGAACCCGCAGACGCCCTACTGGGTGTTCGCGGCCCTGGCGCTCGGCTGCGGCCTGGGCGGGGGCAACTTCGCCTCCTCGATGTCGAACATCTCCTTCTTCTATCCCAAGGCCGAGAAGGGCAATGCGCTGGCCTTCAACGCGGGCCTCGGCAACCTGGGCGTCAGCGTCATGCAGTTCCTGGTGCCGATCGTCGTGACCCTCGGCGCCTTCGCGCCGGTGGTCGGCGCGCCGCAGATCGCCGCAGACGGCGGCGTCGAGAGCCAGGTGTGGCTGCAGAACGCCGGCTTCGTCTGGGTTCCCTTCATCCTCGCCGCAGCCGTGGCCGCCTGGGTGGGGATGAACGACATCGCCTCGGCCCGCGCCTCGTTCTCGAGCCAGGCGGTGGTGTTCAAGCGGCTGCACACGTGGGTGATGTGCTACCTCTACATCGGCACCTTCGGCTCGTTCATCGGCTTCTCGGCGGCCTTCCCGCTGCTGATGAAGACCCTGTTCCCCGAGGTCCACGCCATGCAGCTGGTCTTCATCGGGCCCCTGGCCGGCGCCTGTTCGCGGGCGCTCACGGGCTGGGTGTCGGACAAGTGGGGCGGGCAGCACGTCACCCACTATGTCTTCATGGCGCTTGCGGCCGGTGTGCTCGCCGTCCTCCACGCCGTCGGCGCAACCGGCGCGGCGCCGTCCTTCGGGCTCTTCTTCGGCGCCTTCCTGTGGCTGTTCTTCTGGACCGGCGTGGGCAACGCCTCCACCTTCCAGATGATCCCCGCGATCATGCGCAGCGACATGCCCCGGCTGATGCCGACGGCCGACCCCGCCACGCGCCTGAAGTCGGCCGAGATGGAGTCGGCGGCCATCGTCGGCTTCTCGTCGGCCATCGGCGCCTACGGCGGCTTCTTCATCCCCATGGCGTTCGGCGACTCGCTCAAGGCCACCGGCGGTCCCGAGATCGCGCTCATTGTCTTCCTCGGCTTCTACCTCAGCTGCGTCGGGGTGAACTGGCTCTTCTACAGCCGCCGCAACTCGATGCTCCACGCTTCCCAGAAACCCGCCACCATCGGATCCGCGTCATGAGTCATACCCTGGACCGCCTGGCGTTCTTCACCCGCAAGACCGAGCCGTTCTCGAACGGTCACGGCGTAATGAACGACGACGACCGCAGCTGGGAGGAGGCCTACCGCTCCCGCTGGCGCCACGACAAGATCGTGCGCTCGACGCACGGGGTGAACTGCACCGGCTCGTGCTCGTGGAAGATCTACGTCAAGGGCGGCATCGTCACCTGGGAGACGCAGCAGACCGACTA
>CAMLRH010000015.1 GCA_946482375.1 uncultured Caulobacteraceae bacterium
CTCCCTTCCCCCTGGATGGGGGAAGGGCCGGGGATGGGGGTGGGAGAGGTTCAGGGTGGAGCTCGGCGTTGCCATCTCGTCAGGCGGCGCCACCCCCATCCCAAACCCTTCCCCCATCCAGGGGGAAGGGCCTTTAATTGGCCGTGACCCTGACCGGCGGCTCGACCGACCAGATCTTTTCGATGTTGTAGAAGGACCGGACCTCGGGGCGGAACAGGTGGACGATGACGTCACCCGCGTCGATCAGCACCCAGTCGCAGTGCGGCAGCCCCTCGACCCGCGCCTTGCCCACGCCGACGTCTTTCAGCGCGCGCAGGATGTGGTCGGCGATGGCGCCCACATGGCGGTGCGAGCGGCCGGACGCAATGATCATGGCGTCGGCGACCGGGCTCTTGCCCCGCAGGTCAATGGAAACGATGTCCTGGGCCTGATCGTCGTCCAGCTTGGCCAGGATGACTTCTTCTAAGGACCGGGCTTTGCCCTGGTCGGGGGCGCTTTGCGCCAACTCGCGATTCAGCGGAGTGCTCCTTTTGCAACCTCGCAAGGCCGGCACCCTAGCATGGACTTTGGCCCATGATCAGGGGGTCCTTGCGTCCTTCGACACGCCCGCTGCGCGGGCTGCTCAGGATGACTAACGCTTCGTCATGGTGAGCAGCCCCGTCAGGGGCGTGTCGAACCACGCAACGCGGTGGAAGAGGCGTAGTTCAGCGGGGCCGAAAGCCAGCTCCAGGCGGGCGGGTTGGCCTGCAAAAGGGCGCCGGGCGCAACGCGCGCCTGAACGAACCGGCGGGCGGCGGGCGAGGTTAGCGCCTTTTCCGAACCGGGCCGGGCGACCACGGCGACCGGCAGTTCGCGGAAGATCTGCGTCCAGCCCTTCCAGCGGTGGAAGGAGGCCAGGCTGTCGGCGCCCATGACCCAGACGAACCGCACGCCCGGATAGCGGCGCCTGAGCGCCCGGATGGTGTCGATGCTGTAGCGGGTCCCCAGCCGCGCCTCCGCGTCCGAGACGACCATCGACGGCCCCCCGGCGAAGGCGCGCACGCCCGCCAGCCGCTCTTCCAGCGCGCCCGGCGCGTCCTTCAACGGATTGCCCGGTGAGACCAGCCATACCACCCGGTCGAGCCCAAGACGGATCAGCGCCGTCTCGGCCACATGCGCGTGGCCGTCGTGGGCCGGATTGAACGAGCCGCCGAACAGACCGACCCGCATCCCCGGCGCCAACGAGAGTCCGAGTCTCAACGCCCCCGGACGCCCGGCGTCAGGGGCGCGTCTGGCCGGTCCCGCGGACCACATACTTGAAGGTCGTCAGTTGCTCGGCGCCCACCGGCCCGCGGGCGTGCAGCTTGTCGGTGGCGATGCCGATCTCGGCCCCGAAGCCGAACTCGCCGCCGTCGGCGAACTGGGTCGAGGCGTTGACCAGCACGATGGCGGAATCGACCAGCGCCACGAACCGCTCGGCGGCGGTCGCATCTTCGGTGACGATGCAGTCGGTATGGCCGGAGCCATACTTCGCAATATGCGCCGCCGCGCCCTCGACCCCGTCGACCACCGCCACGGCCAGGATCGGCGCCAGGTACTCGCAGGTCCAGTCGTCCTCGCTCGCCGCTTCCATAGCGACGATGGCGCGCGCCGCGGCGTCGCCGCGCAGCTCGCAACCGGCCTCCACCAGCGCCTGCGCGATCGGCGGCAGCAGCCGTTCTGCCACGGCGCGGTCGACCAGCAAGGTCTCGGTCGAGCCGCAGATGGAAACCCGCCGCATCTTGGCGTTGACGGCGATGGCGACGGCCTTTTCCGGATCGGCGGCGGCGTGGATGAAGGTGTGGCAGAGGCCCTCGAGGTGACCCAGCACCGGCGCGCGGGCCTCGGCCTGCACCCGGGCGACCAGGCTCTTGCCGCCGCGCGGGATGATGAGGTCCACGGTCCGGTCCAGCCCGGCCAGGATCATGCCCACGGCCGCGCGGTCGGCCGTGCGCACCGCCTGCACGCACGACGCCGGCAGCCCCGCCGCCTCCAGCCCCTTCACGACCGCCGCGTGGATGGCGAGGTTCGAGTGCAGGCACTCCGAGCCGCCGCGCAGGATGGTGGCGTTGCCCGACCGCACGCAGAGCGCGGCGGCGTCGGCCGTCACGTTCGGGCGGCTCTCGTAGATCATGGCGATGACGCCGATGGGGGTGCGCACCCGGGCGATGTCGAGCCCGTTCGGCCGCGTCCAGCGCGCGATTTCGACGCCCAGCGGATCGGGAATGTCGGCCACCGCCGCGACCCCGTCGGCGACGCTTGCCAGCCGCTTCTCGTCCAGCAGCAGCCGGTCGAGCATGGGACCCGACGTGCCCGACACCTTCGCCTTCACGTAGTCCAGCTTGTTAGCTTCGAGGATGGCGCTCGCATCGGCGCGGATGGCGTCGGCCATCGCCCGGATCGCCTTCGTCCGCGTCTCCGCCGAGGCGAGCCGAAGCGCCGTCGCGCCCTCGCGGGCTTCGCGGCCCATGGCGCTCATCGTCGCCTGCAGGGTGGCTCCAGCGTCGTCCATGGCCAAGTCTCTAGACCTTCTCGCCGCTGCGGGCGAGGGCGAGGTCGTCGGCGTGTACCAGCGGCCCGGCCGTGTAGCCGATGGCGGCCTCAATGGCGTCGGAGCGCAAGCCGGCGATCTTGGAGGCATCGGCGGCGTCGTAGCGGGCCGGCCCCCGGCCGATCTCGCGGCCCTGCTCGTCGCGGATGGCGACGGCGTCGCCCTTGCCGAACGCGCCCTCGACCGCCTTCACGCCCGCCGCCAGCAGGCTCTTGCCGGCCCTGAGCGCCGTCGCCGCGCCCGCGTCCACCACCAGCGCTCCGCCGGGGGCCAACGATCCCGCGATCCAGGCCTTGTAGGCCGCCGCCGCCGTGGTCGAGGCCTCGATCACCGTGGCGGGATCGCCGTCCTCCACCGCCTTCAGCGGCTCGGGCCGGCGGCCGAGCGTGATGACCGTCGCGCAGCCCGCCGCCGCCGCGATCTTCGCCGCCGCCAGCTTGGTCGCCATGCCGCCAGTGCCGACACCCGCGCCGGCGTTCGCCCCGCCCGCCGCCGCCTCGAGTTCAGGCGTCAGGTGAGCGACGCGGTCGATGTGTTTTGCAGACAAGTCCCGCCGGGGATCGGCGGTGTAGAGGCCATCGACGTCCGAGAGCAGCACCAGCAGGTCCGCCCCGATCATCTGCGCCACCCGCGCCGCCAGCCGGTCGTTGTCGCCGTAGCGGATCTCCTCGGTCACGACGGTGTCGTTCTCGTTGACCACCGGCAGCGCGCCCATGCCGAGCAGCGCCTCGACGGTGGCGCGGCCGTTCAGCCAGCGCCTGCGAACCTCCGTGTCGTCGCGGGTCATCAGCACCTGGGCGCAGGCGACGCCGTGCGGCTCGAAGGCCTCTTCCCAGGCGCGCATCAGGCGGCTCTGACCGGCCGCCGCGGCGGCCTGCTTCTCGGGCAAGGTCAGCGCCTTGCGGGTCAGGCCCAGCCTGCGACGCCCCAGCGCCACCGCGCCCGAAGACACCACCAGCACCTGCTGCCCGCGCGAGCGCATCCGCGCCACGTCGGCCGCAAAGGCGTCCAGCCAGGCGCGATCGGCCTTGCCGTTCTCGCCGATGACCAGCGACGAGCCGACCTTGACGACGATGCGCTTCGCCCTCGCAAGCCCGCTCATGGCGTCCAGCCTTCGGCGGCGGGCTGATCCTCGTGATCGTCGTCCAGCGCTTCACCCCGCGTGCGCCGCACCTCGCGCCAGGCGGCGCGCAGCAGTTCGGTCACCCCTTCGCCGGAGACGCCGGAGACAAGCAAGGGCTTCAGCCCCGTCGCCTCCTCGAGCTCGTCCTGCTTCCAGCGGCGCAGGTCCTCGTCCAGCGCGTCGATCTTGTTCAGCGCCAGCACCTCCGGCTTGTCCGCCAGTCCTTCGCCGTAGGCCTCCAGCTCGGCGCGCACGGTCTGATACGCCCCGACGATATCGTCCTGCGTGCCGTCGATCAGGTGGATCAGCGCGCCGGTCCGCTCGACGTGGCCGAGGAAGCGGGTGCCGAGCCCCGCGCCTTCCGAGGCGCCCTCGATCAGGCCGGGGATGTCGGCGATGACGAAGCGTTCGTTGGCCGACAGGTCGACCACGCCCAGGTTGGGGGTGAGCGTCGTGAAGGGATAGTCGGCGATCTTGGGCTTGGCCGCCGAGGTCGCCGCCAGGAAGGTCGACTTGCCGGCGTTGGGCAGGCCGACCAGCCCGACGTCGGCGATCAGCTTGAGCCGCAGCCAGATCCAGCGCTCCTCGCCGGGCTGGCCGGGGTTCGCATGCTTCGGCGCCTGGTTGATCGGACCCTTGAAGTGGGTGTTGCCCCAGCCTCCGTTGCCGCCCTTCGCCAGCAGGATGCGTTTGCCGGCCTCATCGAGGTCGGCGATCAGCGTCTCCTTGTCCTCGTCGAGCACCTCGGTGCCGACGGGCACCCGCAGCACCACATCGTCGCCGGCGGGCCCGAAGCGGTTGCGGCCCATGCCGTGGACGCCCGTGCCCGCCTTGAAGTGCTGCTGATAGCGGTAGTCGATCAGGGTGTTCAGCCCCTCGACCGCCTCGATCCAGACGTCGCCGCCCCGCCCGCCGTCGCCGCCGTCGGGGCCGCCGTACTCGATGTACTTCTCGCGCCGGAACGAGACCGCGCCCGCGCCGCCGTCGCCCGAGCGGATGTAGATCTTGCACTGGTCGAGGAACTTCATGCGGTGCTGTGTATCGCTAAGTGATCGAAATTTCTCCCTCCCCTTCATGGGGAGGGAAGTTTGCGAAGCGATCGGGTGGGGGAGCGCCGATACAGCCCCACCCGTCCGTCGCTTCGCGCCGGCCACCCTCCCCATGAAGGGGAGGGAGACTTAGGCGAGCCACACCATCATCCGCGAGCGCGCGGTCCCGCCGCGAGCCACGGACGACATCTCGCGAACGACGCCGGTGTAGAGGAAGTCGGCCTTGGTCAGCACGATCCCCGAGGCGGGGTTGTCGTCGAAGTGGCCGGCCACGACGCAGCGCTTTCTCCACGCACGCCCCGCCCAGCCGAGCGCGCCCTTCAACGCCTCGGTGGCGATGCCCCGCCCCCAGTAGGGACGGCCGAGCCAGTAGCCGACCTCGGTTTCGCCGTCGGCGTTGCCGAAGAAGCCGATGACGCCGGCGAAGCCCTCGTCCTCCAGCTCGATAGCGAAGGTGGCGTCATGCTCCCAGTCGCGCTGCTCGCAGCGACCGATGAAATCCTCGGCGTCCCGCGCCGTGTAGGGCCAGGGCATGCGCGCGGTCATCCGCACGACGTCGAAGTCGTTGGCGAGTTTGGCCATCGCCGCGGCGTCGCGGCGGGCCGGCGCGCGCAGCGTCAGGCGCCGGGTTTCGATGACGGGGCTACGCTCGATTACACACATGACGCGCCTCCCTTCAGGCGGAAAACCAAAGCGGGGAGCCCGGCGTTCCGGACTCCCCGCGAAGGTTCGTCATGTCCGGAGCGCCTTGTTCAGGCGGTCCGGAGGAAGTCTCGGACCGCCTAGCTGGCCGGTTGAGCTTCCATGGCCGGGACCACCGTCACGTAGGTGCGGTTGTCGCGCTTGGTTACGAATTTCACCGCGCCTTCTTCGAGGGCGAAGAGGGTGTGGTCCTTGCCGATGCCGACGTTGACGCCCGGCCAGAACTTGGTGCCGCGCTGGCGCACGATGATGTTGCCGGCCGCGACCGCTTCGCCGCCGAACTTCTTCACGCCGAGACGGCGGCCCGCCGAGTCGCGCCCGTTGCGCGAGGAGCCGCCGGATTTCTTGTGAGCCATATCGCTCTCCTACCCTCTACTCGGACGCGGGCCTCAGCCCTCGCCCTTGTCCTTCTTCGGCGCGGCCTTCTTGGCAGGCGCGGCCTTCTTCGGTTCGTCGGCCTTGGCTTCCGCCTTCGGCTTGGCCTCGGCCTTCGGCTTCGCGGCCGGCTTGGCTTCAGCCTTCGGGGCCGCTTCCTTCTTCGGCGCGGCTTCCTTCTTGGCCGGAGCCGCCTTGGCTTCCGCCTTCGGCGCGGCGGCCTTCTTGGCCGGAGCCTCGGCGACCGGTTCAGCCGTTTCGACGACAGCGGCCTCGACGACCGGATCGGCCTTGCTGGCCTTCTTCACCACCGGCTTGGCTTCGACCTTGGCCGGGGCGGCCTTGGTCGCGGGCGCTTCGGCGGTCAGGCCGGCGATCTTGAGGTTGCGGGCGCGGGCGTTGAGCACGGCCTTGGTCGTCAGGTCGACCTTGCCGTCCCACTTGTCTTCCTTGCCCTTGAGGCCGACGGCGGTGACGCGCAGCACGCTCTCGAGCTGGCGATGGCCACGCGTGCGGCGATAGCCCTGGCGGCGGATCTTCTTGAAGATCTTGACCTTCTCGCCCTTGCGGGTCTCGATCAGGGTCGCCGTCACGGCGGCGTTGGCCACGGTGGGGGCGCCGACGGTGACCGTACCGCCGTCGCCCAGCATCAGCACCTCGCCGAAGGAGACCTCGGCGCCCGGTTCGCCGTCGAGCTTCTCGACCACGAGCAGGTCGCCCGCCTTCACCCGGTACTGCTTGCCGCCGGTTTTGATGACCGCGTACATCGTCTTCAACACTCTGTTCGCAAAAAGATTTGCGCCCGCGAGAGGGCCCGCGGGCGAGGAGGGCGCTTTATACAGCGGGAAGCCTTCAAGTCAACGTGCGGAGGGGCGCACTTCCACGGTGATGTGGCTCAGTTGCGCCAGCCCGGCGAGACGGTCCCGATAGACCTGCGGAGGCTGCGGGTTTTCGGCCGCGATGACCGCCACCAGCGCATGGTGGCCGGGACCCAGCCGCCAGAGGTGGAGGTCGAGCAGGCGTTCGCCGGGGGCCGACAGGCGCTCGCGGATATTCTCGGTGAGCGCCGGGTCGGGGTTCATGTCGAGGAGGACGCCCGCGGCGCGGCGGATCAGGCTCCAGGCGAAGCGAGCGACGAGCGCGGCGCCGATCAGGCCGGCGACGGCGTCGGCCCATTGCCAGCCCAGCGCGCGTCCGGCGACGAGGCCCGCGATGGCCAGCCCGGAGACCAGCACGTCGGCCGAGAGGTGCAGGTAGGCGGCGCCGATGTTGAGGTCCTGACCCTCATCCCTGGGCCGCAGCACCAGCGCGCTGACGAGGTTTACGGCCAGGCTGAGCGCGGCGATCCAGATGGCCGCGTCGTAGGCGACCTCTTCGGGGCTGATCAGCCGCTCGACGCTTTCGATGGCGATGACCAGCGCGGTCACCGCCAGCGCCACGGCGTTGGCGAAGCCGGCGAGGTAACCGAGCTTGCCGGTGCCGAACGAAAATCGTCGGTCGGAGGCGTACCGCCGCGCCGCCGCATAGGCGAGGCTCGCCGTCAGCAGCGCGGCGAGGTGCGCGGCCATGTGCAGCCCCCCCGCGGTCAGCGCCATGGAATTGAAGACGAGGCCGCCCGTCACCTGCGCCGCCAGGCTCACCGCGCAGATCGCCGCCACGATGCGGGTGCGCCGCTCGTTACGGGCGTGGTCCGCGCCCAGATAGACGCGGTCGCCCCGGAAGGCGTCCATGGCGGCGGAAGCGGGCGAAGGCTCGGTCACGGATGCGTGTTATTGTATAACAATGATCGCCGTCAACGCGCCGGGTGTTCCGCTCAGGCCCGCGCCGCCCTAGATAGGCGGCCATGACCCAGCAGACTCCCGTCACCGTCCTCACCGGCTACCTCGGCGCCGGCAAGACCACCCTTCTCAACCGCATTCTCACCGAGGACCACGGCAAACGCTACGCCGTCATCGTCAACGAGTTCGGCGAGATCGGCATCGACAACGACCTGGTGGTCGGCGCCGACGAGGAAGTCTTCGAGATGAACAACGGCTGCGTCTGCTGCACGGTGCGCGGCGACTTGATCCGGGTGCTCTCGGGACTGATGAAGCGCAAGGGCGGCTTCGATGCCATCGTCGTCGAGACCACGGGCCTGGCCGACCCCGGCCCCGTCGCCCAGACCTTCTTCGTCGACGAGGAAGTGCGCGCGAAGACCCGGCTGGATTCAGTGACCACGGTGGTCGACGCCAAGCACCTGCCGCTGCGGCTGGCGGACTCGAAAGAGGCCGTCGAGCAGATCGCCTTCGCCGACCAGATCGTGCTCAACAAGACCGACCTCGTCTCCGAGGACGAGCTGAAGTCGGTCGAGGCCCAGATCCGCCGCCTCAACCCGCTGGCCCCGATCCACCGGGCGCAACGGTCAAATGTGCCGCTCGAGGCCATCCTCGGGCGGGGCTCCTTCGACCTCGAGCGCATCACCGAGCTGGAGCCGGAGTTCCTCAACCCCGCCCACGGCGAGCCCGGCCACGTCCACGACGAGCACTGCGATCATGACCACGACCATGATCGCCATCATCACCACGAACACGACCACGTCGCCGAGGCCGGCATCAAGGGCGTGGCGCTGAGCCTCGACGCGCCCGTCGACGGCATCAAGGTCACCCAATGGCTGAACGACCTGATCCAGACCAAGGGCCCCGACATCCTGCGCGCCAAGGGCATCCTCGACGTGAAGGGCGAAGACCGCCGCCTCGTCTTCCAGGCGGTGCACATGATCATGGAAGGCGACTTCCAGCGTCCCTGGAAGGACGGCGAGCCGCGCTACAGCCGCCTCGTCTTCATCGGCCGCGACCTCGACGAAGCGGCGCTGAAGGCCGGGTTCGAGGCCACCATCGCTGTCTAACGAAATAGGGCGTGGCCGAGGCCACGCCCTTGTTTCCGAAGCCTCGGGAGCTTGTTGTCGCTTCCAAGGCCCGCCGCCCACTCATGGAGGGCGGTCTCAAAGCCCGATGCTTGCGCAGAGCGGGATCGAACTGAATCTGGGCGTTCAGAGGTGTTGTGTCAACTCGCCAAGGGCCAGGGCACACAGCACCGCGCGGCGGACTTCCTTTAACTGATCCAACGATATGCGGGGATAAATGTAGCGCCGTTTCCCGTCTGGCCCGCGTCCCACGCCGATAGGTGAAAGCCTATGATAGCCCACCGTCGCTAGCATGTCGCACTTCGCCCACTTGCACGCTCCCTCCCATGGTCTGGGCAGCTCACGCTCGAATTCGACTTCACAATGATAATCCTGCGGCGGAGCGGGCGGCGTGGTGCTGAGCGGAACCACGGTGCATAGGCCGTCCCTTCGCCTAAGCCGTGGGGTGATCACGATACAGCAGCGGCGCTTCACCATCTCTGGCGTGCGAAAGCCGGTGTCGTAGTCGCAGATCAGGATATCGCCGGGTTTGGGATGGTAGGTGATCGCCATGCGCGCGAGTT
Source organism: uncultured Caulobacteraceae bacterium (assembly GCA_946482375.1). The sequence continues at coordinate 9,284 of CAMLRH010000015.1, forward strand.
TTATGCGACTCCCAACCGGGGCGGTAAAAGAAAAGGGCCGGCGATTGCTCGCCGGCCCATGACCTTGTGGTCCCCTCTGAACCTCAGCTTTGGTTAGCTGATGTCTTCGTTGATCAGTCCGACCTTGAAGTAGCCGTTGTACTGCATGACGTTCAGCACGGCCATAAAGTCCGAGTACATCACGTCGGCGTCGGCGCGGATGAATACACGCTCCTGACGCGGATCGCCAGTGACGCCCTTGCCGGCCAGCGCGCCGGCCAGGTCCACGGGCAGGGTGTCGAGTGAAGTCGGGCGATCGGCCAGGAACAGCGCGCCGGACTTCTGCACGGTGATGAACACCGGCTCCTTGGGCTTTTCACCGGGCGGCGGAGGCGTGGCAGGCGGCAGATCGACGGCGATCGACACCGTCGCCAGAGGCGCGGCGACCATGAAGATGATGAGGAGGACGAGCATCACGTCCACGAACGGCGTCACGTTGATGTCGCTGTTCTGGCCGAGGTCGTAGCTCTTGCCGCCGCCACCGCCGCCTAGCTTGGCTCCCATGAACCACTCCCATCGTCGGCCCCTTCAAGGGCCGTGTTTTTTGTTCGGCGACACCCTTAAGCGGGGATTACGCCACAAGTAAAGCCCGAGTTCGCCACGGGCGTGCGACTCCAGGGCGGGGCGCTGTGCAAGAGCGCCTCACGCCGCTAACAGCAATAGGGATGAGACAGGATTTCGACGCATATGTGACCGCAGCCGTGTTCGGGGCCGACGGCCGCGCTGTCTTCGCCCTCGGCGACGGCACGGTCCGCTTCGAAGGCGGCGAGCCGGTACAGGCGCACGACGGCGCCATCCTCTGCGCGGTCGGCCATCCCTCCGGTGAGGGCATAATCAGCGGCGGCGACGACGGCCGCCTCGTTTGGGCAAAGCCGGGTGGCGCCGAGGAACTGGCGCTGGTGAAAGGGCGCTGGATCGAGAGCGTGGCGGCGAGCGCGGCCAGCGGCATGGTCGCCTTTGGGGCGGGCCGCGACCTCCATGTCCGCGACCTCGCCGACGCGAAGTTCGAGCGGACCTTCATCCACGAGAAGTCGGTCGCGGACGTCGCCTTCGATCCGAAGGGCCGGCGAATCGCGGTCGCCACCTACAACGGCGCGGCGCTCTGGTACGCCCGCATCGCCGAGCAGAAGCCGCAGATGCTGAAGTGGGCCGGCAGCCACACGACCATCGCCTGGAGCCCGGACGGGAAGTTCCTGATCACCGGCATGCAGGAGAACCAGCTGCACGGCTGGCGGCTGTCCGATTCGAAGGACCTGCGCATGGGCGGCTATCCGGCCAAGGTCAAAAGCCTCGCCTTCCTCGACAAGGGCCTCATGATGGCGACCAGCGGCGCCAATGGCGTCGTCATCTGGCCGTTCGTCGGCGCCAACGGCCCGATGGGCAAGGAAGCCGCCGAGATCGGCTTCGACCAGAACGCGCTCGTCACCCGCGTCGTCGCCACGCCCGGCCGGGATGTGGTCGTCGGCGGCCTCGATGACGGCCGCGTCTGGGCTGCCGAACTGCGCTCGGGCCGGATGGAGCCGCTGAAGTCCGAGAAGGGCCCGCCGGTCACCGCGCTGGCGGTCTCGCCGGACGGCGCCCGCGCCGCCTGGGGCGACGAGGAGGGCAGCGCGGGGGTTCTGGAGACGGGCCTCTGATCTTCCCCCTCAGGGGGAAGTACCGGCGAAGCCGGGGAAGGGGGCTCTGCTGACTCGCCCCCTCAGTCGCTTCGCGACAGCTCCCCCTGAGGGGGAGCATCAAACCCCCGCATCTCGCACCAGTTGTCGAACGGCTCGCGGCGGGTCTTCAGCGTGTTGATGGGGTGGCTGTCGTCCCGGTAGCCCATCGCCATGCCCGAGAAGACGATCAGGTCGTCAGGCAGGTCGAAGAACTCGCGCACGCTGGTATGAAAGCGCGACCAGAACTCCTGAGCGCAGGTGGCCAGTCCGCGCTCCTCGGCCAGCAGCATCAGCGTCTGCATGAACATGCCGACGTCCGACCACTGCGGCGGCCCAAGCTTGCGGTCGAGGCAGAAGAAGAGGCCGACCGGCGCGCCGAAGAACTGGGCGTTCTTGGCAAACTGCATCAGCCGGGCAGGCTTGTCCTCACGGGCGATGTCGATGGTCGCGTAGAGGTCCTCGCCGGCCTGGAAGCGCCGCGTGCGGAACGGCTCCCACAGGTCGGGCGGATAGACGTCGTACTCCGGCTCGTCGGGCGCGCCGACGCGGGCCGCCACCTTCGCCTTGAACTCGGCGAGCGGCTCACCGGTCAGCGCATAGACGCGCCACGGCTGCAGGTTGCCGCCCGACGGCGCCTGGTGGGCCAGCGTCAGGATCTCGCGCAGGACCTCGCCCGGCACGGGGTCCGGCTTGAAGGCGCGCGCGGATATGCGGTGTTTGACGGCTTGCGTAACGTTCATCGGCTTCTCCGGACGGACCGGTGTCGCTAGCATCTGCCCGCTGCGTCAAGGCAAGGGGCGAAGGTTGGCGGGAAAGAAGCGCAAGGGCGGCTGGGTCCGCCGCCTGTTCGTTTGGGCGTTCGTCGTCGCGGTGATCGTCCCGGTGACGCTCACGGCGATCTACCGTTTCGTGCCGCCGCCGATCACTTTTCTGATGGTGCAGCGACTGGTCGAGGGCAAAGGCCTGAACCGCGACTGGCGGCCGATCTCCGAGATTTCACCCCGCCTGGTCCGCGCCGTCATCGCCGCCGAGGACGCTCGCTTCTGCGAGCACATGGGCTTCGACATTGAGGCCATCGAGAAGGCGATGAAGAACAACGAACGCCGGCCGAACCGCCTGCGCGGCGGCTCCACCATCAGCCAGCAGACGGCCAAGAACGTCTTCCTCTGGCCACAGCGGTCGTGGGTGAGGAAGGGGCTGGAAGCCTACTTCACAGTTCTCATCGAAGGTCTGTGGGGCAAGCGGCGGATCATGGAGGTCTACCTCAACACCGTCGAATGGGGTCCGGGCGTCTACGGCGCCGAGGCCGCGGCGCGGAAGAACTTCGGGGTCGGCGCCGACAAGCTGAGCTCGGCCCAGGCCGCGCGGCTCGCCGCCATCCTGCCGAGTCCGCTGAAGTGGCGCGCGGCCAAGCCGGGGCCATACGTCCAACGCCGCTCGCGCAAGATCACCGCCGCCTCCGGTGCGGTGCGCCGCGACGGCCTCGCCGCCTGCGTAACAAGCTGAGCAATACCAGTGGCTTGACGGCGGGAACGGCAGGGCTTTGATGCGGCAAAACAACGGCGCACCCCCGATTGTTTCGCGCCGCAGAGGAAACCGCAGATGAGATCCAAGCTTTTGGCGGCCGCAGCCGCCATGGCCATGGCGACGTCCCTTCCGGCGTTCGCCCAGGCCCCCGCGCCGACCGCCGCCGAGGCGAAAGCCTTCGTCGACAAGGTCGAGGCCGACCTGACCCGCATCAGCGAGTACGAGAGCCGCGCCGCCTGGGTGCGGGCGACCTACATCACCGAAGACACCATGTGGCTGGAGGCCAAGGCCTCGGCCGAAGCCAACGAGCTGCGCACGCGCTACGCCATGGAGGCGGCGCGCTTCAACGACACGCCGGTCGACGCGGTCACCCGCCGCAAGCTCGACATCCTCAAGCGCAACCTGGTCTCGCCGGCGCCGCAGCGTCCGGGCGCCGCCGACGAGCTGGCGACCATCGCCTCGAAGCTCGACAGCACCTACTCGACCGGCAAGTTCATCCACGACGGCAAGCAGATCACCCTCAACGACGCCGAAGACATCATGCGCGAAAGCCGCGACCCGGCCGAGCTGAAGGCGGTCTGGGAAGGCTGGCATTCGATCTCGCCGCAGATGCGGCCCGACTATGCGAAGCTCGTCGCGCTCTCCAACGAAGGGGCCCAAGGCCTCGGCTACGCTGACACCGGCGCGCTGTGGCGTTCGGGCTACGACATGGACCCGGCCGCCTTCGCCGCCGAAACCGATCGCCTGTGGAAGCAGGTCGAGCCGTTCTACCGCAACCTGCACTGCTACGTGCGCGCCCGGCTGAACGAGAAGTACGGGAACGCCGTCCAGGCCCGCACCGGCCCCATCCGCGCCGACCTGCTCGGCAACATGTGGGCCCAGCAGTGGGGCAACATCTACGATGTCGTCGCGCCGCGGAACGTCAAGTCGAGCTACGACATGACCAAGCTGCTCGTCGACGACGGCTACGACGCCACGAAGATGATGAAGACCGGCGAAGACTTCTACTCGTCGATCGGCCTCGCGCCCCTGCCGCAGACCTTCTGGGAGCGGTCGATGATCGTCCGGCCGGAAGGCCGCGAGGTGGTCTGCCACGCCTCGGCCTGGAACCTCGACGCCAGGGACGACATCCGCGTGAAGATGTGCACCAAGATCAACGCGGAGGACTTCTACACCGTCCACCACGAGCTCGGGCACAACTACTACCAGCGCGCCTACAAGGATCAGTCCTACATCTTCCGCGAAGGCGCCAACGACGGCTTCCACGAAGCCATCGGCGACTTCGCCGGCCTGTCGGCGCTCACTCCCACCTACCTCAAGCAGATCGGGCTAATCGACACCGTACCGGGCGCGGAGGAGGACATCCCCTTCCTGCTCAAGATGGCGCTCGACAAGATCGCGTTCCTGCCGTTCGGCCTGCTGGTCGACCGCTGGCGCTGGGGCGTGTTCTCGGGCGAGACGACGCCGGCCGAGTACAACCAGGATTGGTGGAAGCTGCGCACCCAGTATCAGGGCATCGTCCCGCCGGGTCCGCGTCCGGCCGACGCCTTCGATCCGGGCGCCAAGTACCACGTGCCGGGCAACGTGCCGTACACGCGCTACTTCCTGGCCCACATCTACCAGTTCCAGTTCCACCGCGCCGCCTGCAAGCAGGCCGGCTGGACCGGGCCGCTGCACCGCTGCTCGATCTACGGCGAGAAGGAAGTGGGCGAGAAGTTCAACCGCATGATGGAAATGGGCATGTCGCGCCCGTGGCCCGAAGCGCTGGCCGCCTTCACGGGCGAGTCGCGCACCGACGCCTCGGCCGTGGCCGACTACTTCCAGCCGCTGAACGTCTGGCTCACCGCCCAGAACAAGAACGAGGCGTGCGGCTGGTAGCTTAGGCCCGACGCGCCTCGCGGCCCGGCCGCGGCTGGGCCGCGCAGGCGCCTGTCAACACCTCGAAGAGGGCAGGCGCCGAAACCGGCTTGGTCAGGTGCCCGTCCGCACCGGCCGCCATCGAGGCTTCGAGGTGCTCGGGGAGGGCGTTGGCCGACAGCGCCCAGATGCAGGTCCTGGGCGCACCCATACGGTGCTCGTGGTCACGGATGGCGCGAATGGCGGACAGACCGTCCATCTCGGGCATCTGCATGTCCATCAGGATGAGGTCGAAGACGCCGCTCGCCGCGGCGTCCACGGCCTGGCGCCCGTTCTCGACGCAGACCAGGTCGACGCCCGCCGTTGCGAGGATCAACTCCACCACCCGGCGGTTCACCGCGTGGTCCTCGGCCAGCAGCACGCGCCTGAGCGGTCCCGTCGCCAGGTCGCCGGTTTCAGGCGCCGCCGGCGCCGTCTTCCCGGCCACCCGCTTGAGCGGCAGCGTCAGCGTGAACCGCGAGCCCTTGCCCGGCCGCGACCTCGCCTCCAGCTTTCCGCCCATCGCCTCGGCCAGTGCGCGCGAGATGGCCAGGCCCAGACCTGAGCCGCCGAATTGGCGGGTGATCGAGCCGTCGCCCTGCTCGAAGCGTTCGAACAGGCGCGCCTTCACCGTCTCGTCGAAACCGATGCCCGTATCCGCGACGCTGATCGCCACCCGGGTCAGGTCGTCGTTACGGCCGACGGGGGCGGCGGTGACCTCGATGCCGCCGGCTCTTGTGAACTTCACGGCGTTGGAAACGAGGTTGAACAGCACCTGGCGAATCCGAACGGCGTCGCCCTCGAAGTGGCCGCGGATGTCGTGGGCGACCTCGACCTGGAACGACAACCCCTTCGCCCGCGCGCTGGCCTCGAACAGCGCGGCGGCCGAGCGTAGCGCGCCTTCCAGGTGGAAGCGTTCGACCACCAGCTCCAGCCGACCGGACTCGATGCGCGAAAAGTCCAGCACGTCGGAAAGAATGGTTTCCAGCGCTTCGCTGGACGTCTGGATCAGGCCGACCATTTCCTTCTGGGCGGAGGTCAGCTCGGTGCGGCCGAGCGCGGCGGCAACGCCGACGACGCCGTTCAGAGGCGTGCGGATTTCGTGGCTCATGTTGGCCAGGAACTCGCTCTTGGCGCGGTTGGCCGTCTCGGCCGCGTCACGCGCCGCGATCAGCGCCGCCTCGGCCTCGGCCCTGCGCCGCTCAGCGCGCAGCCGCTCGATCTCGTCGGCCAGCAGGTCCGCCAGGTCCTCGATGCGAGCCCCGAGCTCGGGGTCGTACTCCTTCACCTCGGTGGAGGCGACGCAGAAGGCGCCGATGATGAACCCGCTCGCCAACCGGATCGGCGCGGCGCAGTAGAAACGCAGATAGGGCGGGCCGGCCACCCACGGATGGTTGCTGACCCAAAGGCGCGCGTCGGAGGTGAAGATGGTCTGTTCGACCTTGATAACAAAGGCGGTGATCGACTCCTCACGCGGCACCGTCGACTCAGGCAGCCCCTCGAACTCGGAGGTCCACGCATGGTCCTCCTTCTCCAGCGTGACGTAGGCGTAGGGCGTCCCGGCGATGGTTTTGGCCAGACGGGTCAGGCGCTCGATCTTCGGGCGCAGCGCGTCCACGTCGAGCAGACGGATTTCGAGAAGCCGCGCCGCTTCCGGATCAGTCAGGTCTCGACCGGGCATGGTTACTCAATTCCTTTAACGCGCCCGTACTAATATAACCGCGGTTAAGAGGCCGTTCCCACGCAACGCGCGTCTAGAGCAACCGGATCTCTCGCAGCCGCTCGCGCAGGAAATCGTCGGCGGTGATCGGTTCTGGATAACGGTCAAGGTTACCGTCGCCCGCGCATCCCGGCAGCGTCTCGATCAGATGGTCGGGCGCGAAATGCAGGAAGAAGGGCGTCGAGTAGCGGGCCACGCCGCGCCGCTCCGGCGCGGGGTTCACAACCCGGTGCGTGGTCGACGGCAGGACGTGATTGGTCGCGCGGGCCAGCATGTCGCCGATGTTGCAGACGACCGCGCCGGGGGGCGGGTTGATCGCAAGCCATTCGCCCTCGCGGGCCAGCACCTCCAGCCCAGCCTCCTCGGCGCCGAGCAGCAAGGTGATGGCGTTGATGTCCTCATGGGCGCCGGCGCGGACGTGCGGCCCGTCGAACGGGACGGGGGGATAGTGCAGCAGCCTGAGCACGCTGTTGCCGTCCTTCACCGAGGCGTCGAAGGCATTCCGGTCCAGCTTCAGGTAGTGCGCGATCGCCCGCAGCACCTCGGCGCCCAGGTTGTCGAGCGCGCCGTAGAGCCAACTCAGGTTGTCGCGAAAGCCGGGGACTTCGTCGGGCCAGACATTCTCCGGCATCGCCGCCCGATACGGGTGGCCGTCGGGCAGGTCGCGGCCGACGTGCCAGAACTCCTTGAGGTCGTGGTGCTGCGCGCCCTTCGCCGTCTCGACCCCGAACGGCGTGTAGCCCCGCTGCCCGGCGCCGCCCGCAACGTGATGGCGGCGCTTCACGTCTTCCGGCAGCGCGAAGAAGGCCTTGGCGTCGGCCAGCGCCGCCTCGATCCGCGCCTCGTCCAGCGCATGGTCGCTGACCACGGCAAACCCGTAGCGGGCGAAGGACGAGCCGAGGTCCTGTGCGAAGCCCTCGAAGTCTTCGCGATAGCGGCGGAAGGAGACAGGTTCGATAGCCTGCGCGGGCACGCCGGTGACTCCAGGAACAGATGGCCGCCGAGGCGGTTTGAAGAGTTCAGCTGGCCGATGGGATGAAACCCGCGGGCCCGTTCGTTCATCCTGCAGTCAAGTTTGATGCAGGAACTTCACCGTGCAGGCTGCGTTGTGAGCCGCGACCGCTACCTGGAGACCAAGATGCAGAAGACCCCCCTTATCGCGTGCCTGCTGGCCGCGACCGCCATGACCGCCGCCGCCTGTACGACGACCGATCCGTATACGGGTCAGACCGTCCGCAGCAACACCCGCACCGGAGCCATCATCGGCGCCGCCGTGGGCGCGGGCCTCGGCTACCTGTCCAACGACAAGTCCGAGCAGGGCCGCAAGAACGCGCTGCTGGGCGCGGGCATCGGCGCGCTCGCCGGCGCCGGCGTCGGCTCGTACATGGACAAGCAGCAGGCCGAGCTGCGCCGTCAGCTCGCCGACACCGGCGTGACCGTCACCCGTCAGGGCGACAACATCGTGCTCAACATGCCGAGCGACGTGACCTTCGCCTTCGACCGCTCGGACGTGCAGCCGCAGTTCTTCCCTGTCCTCGACGAGGTCGCCGGCACCCTGAACCAGTATCCGCAGACCATGATCGACGTCGTCGGCCACGCCGACGCCGTGGGCTCGGACACCTACAACCAGGGCCTGTCGGAGCGCCGCGCGAGCTCGGTGGCGAGCTACCTCGTCAGCCGCAGCGTGCTGCCGGCCCGCCTGTTCGTGGCCGGCCAAGGCGAGCGCCAGCCGATCGCCTCGAACGACACCGACGCCGGTCGCGCCCAGAACCGCCGCGTGGAAATCATCCTGCGGCCGTTCACCGGCTGATCGCTTCACCTTCGGTAGCGCCCTGCGCCCCGTCGGCATCCCCGGCGGGGCGCAGTCGTTTCATGTCCTCGCGCAGCAGCCGCTCGGTGGTGCGCGACGCCTCGCGCGCGGCCAGGATGTAGGCGTCCTCCTCCTGGCCCCAAAGCGGCAGCAGCTCGTCGAAGGTCTTGCGGTCGTAGTCGCGGAAGAGGTCGACCGCCTTCTTCACCTTGGGGGTGGAATAGCCCAGCCGCTTCAGCGCCCTCGCGCCCAGCGCCAGCGCGCCTTCGAAGGCTTCCCGCTCCACCTCGTGCGCCCCATGCTTGAGGAGTTCGTAGGCGTGCGGCCGGTCCCATGCCCGCGCGATCACGGTCAGGTTGGGGAAGGCCTCTCGCGCCGTCTCGACCAGTTCGACGGCCTTGTCCTTGTCGTCGATGGCCACGATCAGCATCTTCGCCCGATCGGCCCCGGCGGCGTGCAGCAGGTCGAGCCGCGTGGCGTCGCCGTAGTGGACCGGTCGGCCGAACTTCCGCAGCACCTCGATCTGCTCGATGTCGGAATCGAGCGTCGTCGAACGCAGGCCGTTGGCCGCCAGCAGGCGCTGGACGATCTGGCCGACCCGGCCGAACCCGGCGACGATGATGTCCGGCTCGCCGTCCTCGAAAGTCGGATCTGGCCGCTCGACATCGGGAATGGCCGCGTCGGCGGCGATGGCGATCTGCTCGTAGGCGATCATGGCCAGCGGCGTCAGCGCCATGGAAACCGCGATGGCCGCGGTCAGCAGCCCCGCGAGGTCCGCCCCGATCACCCCCGCCCCGACGGTGAAGGTCAGCAGCACGAAGCCGAACTCGCCGCCCTGCGCCAGCGCCGTCGCCACGGCCGCCGCCCCCCGCGTCGGCGCCCCGAACAGGCGGGCGACGCCGAACATGACGGCGAACTTGAGCAGCATCAGCCCAAGCACAATGCCCATCAGCAGGGCAGGCTGGCGGGCCACCAGCGCCAGGTCCAGGCTCGCGCCCACGGTGATGAAGAAGAGGCCGAGCAGCAGCCCTCGGAACGGCTCGATGTCGGCTTCCAGCTCGCGCCGGAACTCGCTCTCGGCCAGCACCACGCCGGCCAGGAAGGCGCCCAGCGCCGGCGACAGCCCGACGGTCTGCATCAGCGCCGCCACGCCGATGACGATCAGCAGCGCCGAGGCGGTGAAGATCTCGCGCAGCCGCGCCTTGGCGATGAAGCGGAAGATCGGCCGCACCAGATAGCGGCCGGCGCCCACAACCACGGCCACCGCGCCCAGCACCGCCAGCGTCTGCATCCACGCCGGCATGCCGGAGATCAGGCTGGTGTGGTGCTCCGCCGCTGTCAGCTGCACCGGCGCGGTCGCCAGCAGCGGCAACAGCGCGAATAGCGGGATCACCGCCAGGTCCTGCAACAGCAGCACCCCGAACGCCGCGCGGCCTACCGGTCCCTGCCGCAGCCCCTTCTCATCCAGCGTCTGCAGCACGATGGCGGTGGAGCTCATCGACAGCACCAGTCCGACGGCCAGCGCCACGTGCCAGTCGAA
>CAMLRH010000016.1 GCA_946482375.1 uncultured Caulobacteraceae bacterium
CAACGCCGCCCAGAACCTCGGCGACCGCGAAGGCATCCAGTCGAAGGACGCCGCGAAGAAGACCGCCGAGCGCGAGCGGCGCTCCGCCGGGCCCGATGGCCCGGACGCCACCGACATCACATCCAAGCAAGACGGGCTCCTCAACCGCGGCGGCGATCCTTCGGAGGGAAAGCGGCGCTAGCTTGCGCCCGCCCCCGGCGGCCTTTACCTCCTAGGGCATGGCCGACTGCGGGCATCAGCATCATCACGCCGGACTCGCCGGAGACGCGCTGGCGGCCGAACTGTCGCGCGCCGAGGAGCGCTGCGAGGCGGCCGAGCAGCGGCTGACACAGCCGCGCCGACGGGTGCTGGAGCTCTTGCTGGAGGCCGGCAAGCCGGTGAAGGCCTATGACCTCATCGCCGCCTTCAGCGACGAAGGCGGCCCGGCGAAGCCCCCCACGGTCTACCGGGCGCTGGAGTTCCTCTCCAAGCAGGGCTTCGCCCACCGCATCGAGAGCCTGAACGCCTACGTCGCCTGCCGCCGGGGCGAGGACGTCCACGCCGCGGCCTTCCTCATCTGCGACTGCTGCGGAGCGACCCGCGAGATCGCCTCGGCCGCCAACCCCATCGAGGCGCTGGGCGAGGCCGCCGGCTATGCGCTGACCGGCGTTACCATCGAAGGGCACGGCCTCTGCGCCGACTGCCGGAGCTGAGCGTGAGCCAAACCGGCGTCGAAATCTGGCGCGGCGGCGTCAACACCTGGGAATGCGACGAGATGGGGCACATGAACGTGCGCTTCTACGTCACCCGGGCGATGGAGGGTCTGGCGGGGCTGGCCGCGCTTCTCGGCCTGCCGCAAGCGTTTGCGCCGAACGCGGGCGCCACGCTGCTGGTCCGCGACCAGCACATCCGCTTCCTGCGCGAGTGCCACGCGGGCGCGGCCCTGCACATGACCGGCGGCGTCATCGAGATGACCGAGGACGAAGCGCGTTTCCTGCAGCTCCTCATCCACTCGCAGACCGGCGAGATCGCCGCCACCTACCAGACCACCGTCGCCCACGTCACCTCGCACGAAGGCAGGGCCTTTCCCTGGTCGAAGCGGACGCTGGAGCTGGCGAAGACGTTGAACGTCGAGGTCCCGAAGGAAGCTCAGGCGCGTTCCGTCACGCTGGACCCCGTGGAAAGCCGGGCGAGTCTCGCGCGGGCCGAGGAGCTCGGCCTGGTGCGCATCGCGCTAGGCGCCATCGGGCTCACCGACATCGACATCTTCGGCCGCATGCGGGTTGAGCAGTTCATCGGCCGCGTGTCCGACGGCATTCCCAGCCTGGTCGGCGCCTTCCGCAACGCCGTGGCGGAGAAGGCGGTGGAGAAGCCCAAGCGCGTCGGCGGCGCCGTGCTGGAATACCGGCTCGCCTTCCTCGACTGGCCGCGCTCTGGCGACCGGGTGGAAATCCGGTCCGGGATGGCTGGCGTCGACTCCAAGACCCAGCGCCTGGTTCACTGGATGCTCGACCCCGAGACCGGCAAGGCGTGGGGCGCGGCGGAGGCCATCGCCGTCACCTTCGACCTCGAAAAGCGCAAGATCGTGCCGATCTCGGAAGACGCGCGGGCCGACCTCGCGGCCCACATCACGGCGGGCCTGACGCTCTAGCGCAGCGGCCGGACGCGGTTGGTGTGGCCCATCTTGCGGCCCGGCTTCATCTCGCGCTTGCCGTAGAGGTGGACGCGGGTGTGGGGCTCGGACGCGTACTCCAGCCACTGCGCGGCCTCGTCGCCCAGCAGGTTGGTCATCTCGACAGCGGCGATAGCCTCAGTGGGGCCGAGCGGCCAGCCGGCGACGGCGCGGATGTGCTGCTCGAACTGGCCGCAGGGACAGCCGTCCTGCGTCCAGTGGCCCGTGTTGTGGACGCGCGGCGCGATCTCGTTGACGAGCAAGCGTCCGCCGTCGATTTCGAACAGCTCGATGCCGATGACGCCGACGTAGTCGAGGCCCGAGACGATCTGGGTGGCGATCCGCTCGGCCTGCATCAGCAGAGCGTCGGAGGCGCGGGCAGGGGCGTGCGTGGTGCGCAGGACGCCGTTTTCGTGATGGTTCTCGCCGATGGGGTAGACGGCGTGTTCCCCGTCGCGGCCGCGCGCGGCGATGATGGATAGCTCGCGCAGGAACTCGGCCTTGGCCTCAACGATGGCCGGGCGGCCGCCGATGGCCTTGAAGGCGTCGGCGGCCCCGTCGACGCTCTCGATCCAGACCTGGCCCTTGCCGTCGTAGCCGTCGCGGCGGGTCTTCAGCAGGCAGGGCGTGCCGAGTCGGGCGACGGCTTCGGCCACCTCGGCGGCGGTCTCGACGGCGGCAAAGGCAACGGTCCTGGCGCCGACGCTGTTGAGGAAGGTCTTCTCCTCGACGCGGTCCTGGGCCACGGCCAGCGCCTTTGCGCCCGGCGCGACTTCGGCCCCCAGCGCCAGCAGCCGCTCGACGGCGGCGGCGGGAACGTTCTCGAACTCGTAGGTGATGACGTCACAGGCGTCGGCGAAGGCCGCCAGCGCTTCGGGATCGTCATACGGCGCGACAAGCGAGGCGTGGGCCACGCGGGAGGCCGGGGAGTCTTCTTCCGGCTCCAGGATGACGACGTCGAAGCCGAGCCTCGCGGCGGCCTGCGCCAGCATCCGCCCCAGCTGCCCGCCGCCCAGGATGCCGATAGTCGAGCCCGGAGGGAGCGGGAAGCGGGCCATCAGTCCTCCACCGTCTCCGCCACGGCCTGCGTCTGGGCCGCCCGGAAGGCGCGGACGCGCTCGGCCAGCGCGGCGTCGGAGAGGGCGAGAATCTTGGCCGCCAGCAGGCCGGCGTTCTTCGCGCCTGCCGCGCCGACCGCCAGCGTGCCGACCGGCACACCTGCCGGCATCTGGACGATGGAGAGCAGGCTATCGAGGCCGTTCTGCAGCTTCGATTCCACCGGCACGCCCAGCACCGGCAGCTCGGTCATCGAGGCGGTCATGCCCGGCAGGTGGGCCGCGCCGCCGGCCCCGGCGATGATGACCTTGAAGCCCGAGGATTTGGCGCCCTTGGCGAAGTCATACAGACGGTCGGGCGTGCGGTGGGCGGAGACGACCTTGGCCTCGTAGGCCACGCCGAGCTGATCCAGCGCATCGGCGGCGCCTTTCAGCGTCGGCCAATCGGACCGGCTGCCCATGATGATCGCGACGGGCGGGCTGGCGCTCATGCTTTCGGTCCCCTCCGGAAGGGCGCGGAATATACGCGCCGACGCCCGCTAGGCAATGATGTCGGGGGTCAGGCGGTCCTCGATCTTCTGGATCGCGTCGCGCAGGGCCAGCTTCTTACGCTTCAGGCGGGCGATCTGCAGCTGATCGGCAAGGGGGCGTGCGGCCAGCGCCTCGATGGCGTCGTCGAGGTCCTGATGCTCTTCGCGCAGCTCCGCGATGCGCGCCCGCAGGGCCGGTTCGGAATCGAGAGCCTCATCGTCGTCATTCATCGCAGCGCCCCATCCCGCGAGGATACCAGAATGCGGCGGCGATCAGGAAATCGCGGAGGCGAGCGTGTCCAACGCCTCGCGCGGGGCCGATTGCCGCCAGGCCGTGGTGGCGGACGTCAGCGATTCCAGGGGCGCGCCTTCGGCCTTCGGCGCCAGCCTTTCGAGGGTTTCGAGGAGCACGCGCTCGGCGAGCAGCTCGGCGGCGATCACCTCTTCGCGCAGCTCGATGCGGTTGTTGTCGTCGATGGGGGGGTGGGGGTCGGCCAGAACGTTGCGGACACCGCGGAGCGGCTTGAGGACGGCCGTTTCCCAGTGGCTGGCGATGACCGCGCCGCGTTCGAGCGTATCGCGGTCAGGCGATCCCCAGATGGACCACAGCAGGAAGGACACGTTCTGACCGTGACGGTCCTGGAGCATAAGGCACGCGTCCGCCACACCGGGTAACTGGTAAACCCCGACGGCCCATTCCCATAAGTTCACGCTGTGCCCCCGACCGGCGTCACGTCTTCGCCCCAGCGCTTCACCGGTCGCCACGAGAGCCCGAAGAGATCGAGTGCGCGGCCGACGGACTGGTCAACAATATCTTCTAAACCATTCGGCTTAATATAAAAGGCCGGTAATGGGGGTGCGATCACGGCGCCCATTTCGGCGAGCTGGGTCATCGTGCGAAGGTGGCCCAGGTGCAGCGGCGTCTCGCGCACCATCAGCACCAGCGGCCGGCGCTCCTTCAGGGTCACATCGGCGGCGCGGGAGAGCAGCGACGACGTCACGCCCGTGGCGATCTCGCTCATCGTCTTCACCGAACAGGGCGCTACGATCATGCCCAGCGTGCGGAACGATCCCGAGGCGATGGACGCGCCGATGTCGCCGATCTTGTGGACCACGTCGGCGCGGCGATTGACATCGGCCATGGAGAGCTCGGTCTCCTGCGACAGGGTCAGCGCCGCCGCGCGGGAGAAGACGAGGTGGCTCTCGACGCCGAGGTCGCGACAGGCGTCCAGCGCGCGCAGGCCGTAGACTACTCCAGATGCCCCGGAGATGCCGACGATCAGTCTTGGTCTGTCACTGGCCATTTGGTTCCCTCGAGAACGTCTAAGCGCGCTGCAAGGATATTTGATCTGACAGGTCGCACTGTCGGGTGTTCACTTACCAGCGCAAACAGCATGGAGGCGAATACCCATGGCCGTCGATGCCCGTATCCGCGAGCTCGGAAACCGTCACCAGTCTCTCGAGCGCGCGATCCAGGAAGAAATGTCCCGACCGGCCGCGGACGACTTCAGAGTAAGGGAATTGAAGCGACAGAAACTCAGACTGAAGGAAGAGATGGAAGGCCTGCGCGCCGCCGCGCACTGACCTCCAATGCTCCCCCTCAGGGGGAGCTCCCGCGCCGCGGGTGAGGGGGCGAGTCAGCAGAGCCCCCATCCCCGGCTTCGCCGGTACTTCCCCCAGAGGGGGAAGATCAGCCTTCGTCGTGCTCTTCGGCGAAGACCGCAGCGGCCTCATCGTCGGCCGTGTCCTCCGTCGCGTCGGACTCCAGCACGCCTGTCTCTGACGCCGGGCGCAGCGTCGCGCCCTCCGGGGCCGTGACGCCGCGCTTGGCGTCGTCCTTGGCCTTCTTTTCGGCGGCTTTCTTCACCACCGCGTCCAGTTCGAGCTGGCCGACGAGGCCGAGGGTCACCGGATCGACCGGCTTCAGGTTGGCCGAGTTCCAGTGGGTGCGGCTGCGCACCGATTCGATGGTCGCCTTGGTGGTGCCGAGCAGCTTGGAAATCTGGGCGTCGGTGACTTCCGGGTGGTTGCGCACGAACCAGGCGATGGCGTCGGGGCGGTCCTGACGACGCGAAACGGGCGTGTAGCGCGGGCCCTTCTTGATCGGCTTCAACAGCTCCTGGTGGCGGCTCTTCTGGGCCGT
Organism: uncultured Caulobacteraceae bacterium; assembly: GCA_946482375.1. Next base: position 5,380 of record CAMLRH010000016.1, read on the forward strand.
CATCCGGTACTTCGGGTTGGCCCCGGCCTTGTCGAGCTCTTCGCGGGACAGCTGGCCGTTGGCGATCGGGTCGGCGCCGCGGATGTCGCGCGCGACCTCGCCGTCGGCGATGCCTTTTACTTCCAGCGGGTGCAGGCCGCAGAAGTCGGCGATCTGCTCGAAGGTGAGGGAGGTGTTGTCCACCAGCCAGACGGCGGTGGCCTTGGGCATGAGGATCTGGTCGGCCATCTGAGGGCGAGCTCCGAAAACAGCGGCGCCCGGCCTTTCGGCCGGGCGGGTGTGGCTCTCTATAGCGCCGAGCGCTTCAAATTGAAACGAAATCAGGAGGTGGCCAGCACCACCTTGCCAACGTGACTGCCGTTTTCCAGATGCGCATGCGCCTTGGCCGCATCGGCCAGCGGGAAGGTGCGGTCGACCACGGCCTTGACCTTGCCGGCCTCGATCCACGGCCAGACGATGCGTTCGATCTCGGCGGCGATGCGGGCCTTCTCGTCGGCCGAGCGGGGCCGCAGCGTCGAGCCGGTGATGACGGCGCGCTTTTGCATGATCTTGAAGACCGGGACTTCCAGGGTCGAGCCGCCGAGAGAGGCGATGTAGACGATGCGCCCGCCGGTCTTCAGCGCCTCCAGGTTCTTCGCGAAGTAGGCGGCGCCGACCATGTCGAGCACCACGTCGACGCCGCCCTGCGCCTTCGCGACGGCCTCGAAGTCGTCGGTCGTGACATCCACCGCGATGTCGGCGCCCAGCGCCTTCGCCTGCGCCGCCTTGTCGGCGCCGCGGCCGGTGGCGATGACCCTGGCGCCGGCCGCCTTGGCCATCTGGATGGCAGTGACGCCGATGCCGGAGGTGGCGCCATGGACCATGAAGGTCTCGCCGGCTTTCAGCGCGCCGTGCTCGAAGACGTTGGCGAAGACGGTGAAGACCGTCTCCGGCAGGCCAGCGGCCTCGACCAGCGTCAGGCCCTTGGGAATTGGCAGGGCGTGGCGGGCGTCCACGACCGCGTACTCGGCGTAGCCCCCGCCGCCCAGCAGGGCGGTGACCGCGTCGCCCTCCTTCCAGCGCCCGGCGCCGCGTTCGACGACGCCGGCGACCTCCAGCCCCAGCGTCTCGGGCGCGCCGGGCGGCGGCGGGTAGAAGCCCTGCCGCTGGAGCAGATCGGGGCGGTTCACGCCGGCGCCGGCCACGCGGATCAGGATCTCGCCGTCCTTCGGCTGCGGAATCGGCGCTTTCGCCGGGTGAAGCGCGTCGGCCGGGCCCTTGCCGCCTTCGATGGCGATGGCGGTCATCTCGGTCTGGGACATGGCGAACGGCTCCTTAATCTTGCGCGGGCTCCCGCGCGGAGGTCAGATAGCGCGAACCTGGAGCTGGGCGGAAGGAGCTGCCTGATGCTGGAGGAACCGGCTGAACCGCGCACGGCGCGAGGACAGGCGCTGAAAGAGGCGCTGCGCGAGGACCTGGAGGTCTACGCGGTGGCTGACCTCGAGGAGAGAATCGCGGAACTTGAGCGGGAGATCGCGCGAACCAGGGCGCAGCTGGAGAAGAAAAGGGCGGGGCGATCGGCCGCGGACGCCCTGTTCAAGCTCTAGGCGCCCTTGGCACGCCGATTGCAGTAGACTGCTCAAAGGCGGTCCGATTTCCCGGACTGCTACCGCAAGGGGGCGGGGCGTGAAGATTGCCGGTTTGAATGAGGCGGCGCCGTGGCGCGCGTCGGTGGTGGCGGACTTCGCCGCTTCCGAGCTGTTCGCGCGCACGTTCGAGGAAGGCATGGAACTGGTCGAGGAGACTGCGGCCTATCTCGACGGCGGCGGTCGCCAGGACGCCAAGCTGCTGTCGCGCACGGCCGCGCTCGCCTATGCCGGCGAAAGCATGCGGCTGACCACCCGCCTGATGCAGATCGCCTCCTGGCTCCTCGTCCAGCGCGCCGTGCGCGAAGGCGAGATGACGCCGGACGCCGCCTGCGAGGCCCGCTACCGCATCGGAGCCGAGGGCGTGTGCCTCGGGGAATCTTCTGAAGAGACGGAAGAGCTGCCCTTCGGCCTGCTCGAACTGCTGGACCGCTCGGTGCGCCTCTACGAGCGCATCCGCCATCTCGACCGGCGCATGTATCTGGAAGCCGCCGGCGAGGAGCAGGCGCCCTCGCCCGTGCTCGCCCAGTTCGACCGGCTGAAGACCGCCTTCGGCGGCTGATCTTAAAAAGGAAAAGGCCGGGCCGCAGATCCTGCGCCCGGCCTCCAGCCCAAAGCCCGTTGTGCGGGCTTATTTCTTCGTGAAGCCCGCGAACTTGGCGTTGAAGCGCGACACGCGGCCGCCGCGGTCGAGCAGCGTCTGGTGACCGCCGGTCCAGGCCGGATGCGTCTTCGGGTCGATGTCCAGGTTCAGCGTCGCGCCTTCCTTCCCGTAGGTGGAGCGCGTCTGATAGGTCGTGCCGTCGGTCATCACCACGGTGATGAAGTGGTAGTCGGGGTGAGCGTCTTGTTTCATCGGGCGGTCCAAACCGACTGAATCGGCGAAAATGTTTGCTGCGGAACGCCTCGGAAGGGGTGTCCCGCGAAGACGCGCGGCTATACAGAAGCGGGCGGAATTAGGCAAGGGGCGGGCGGATGAGCGAGGTGAGCGAAGCGGACGGTCGGCCGAGCGCCGGCGCCGTGCTCGCCGAGGCGATGGCCGAGGCCGCCAAGGGCCGTGAGCGCCGCCGCGACATCCGGCCCCTCGCGCTTCTGTGGCCCTTCGTCAGGCGGGACTGGCGCGACGCGGTGGCGGCGGGCTTCTTCCTGCTGCTGGCGACGGGCGCGACGCTCGGGCTGACGGCGGCGGCCAGGTACATGGTCGACGGCGGTTTCGGCGCCGGATCGGCCGCGGCGTTGAACCGCACCTTCCTGGTGCTGGGCGCGGTTTCGCTGCTGCTGGCGGTGACCTCGGCCCTGCGCTTCTACTTCATCACCCGGCTGGGCGAGCGCGTCGTCGCCGACCTGCGCCAGGCGCTCTACGCCAACGTTCTGGGTCTCGACCCCGCCTACTTCGCCAGGGTGCGAACCGGCGAGGTGCTGTCGCGGATGACGACGGACATCACCCTCGTCGAGAACATGGTCGGTTCGACCGCCTCCATGGCGCTCCGCAACCTGCTGTCGCTGATCGGGGCGACGGTGCTGCTGGCCGTCGTGAGCCCCAGGCTCACCTTCTTCGTCATGGTGCTGGCGCCCTTGATGTTGGCGCCGGTGTTCCTCATCGGCCGGCGCGTGCGTAAGCTGTCGGTGCGAGCGCAGGACCGCTTCGCCGACGCGGTCGGCTTTGCCGGCGAGAGCCTCGACGGGCTCGAAACGGTGCAGGCCTTCGGTCGCGAGAAGAGCGCCGCCGCCCGTTTCGCGCAGGCCGTCGAGGCGGCGTTCTCGGCATCCGTCGCCCGCATCCAGGCTCGCGCGATCATGACGGCGGCGGTGATCGCGGTGGTCTTCTGCGGCATCGCCATCGTGCTGTGGAGCGGCGCACATTCGGTCGTCGCGGGGACGATGAGCGCGGGCACATTGGTGCAGTTCGTCTTCCTGTCGGTGCTGGCGGCGGGGGCCATCAGCACGCTCGGCGAAGTCTGGGGCGACGTGCAGAAGGCGGCCGGCGCCATGGAACGCATCGGCGAACTGATGAGCGCGCGGCCGTCGATTGCGCCGCCGGTGTCGCCAAGGCCGCTGCCGGTCCCGGCGCAGGGCGAGGTCTGGTTCGAGAAGGTCGAGTTCGCCTATCCCAGCCGCGCCGACCTGCCGGCGCTGCGCGGCTTCGATCTGCGTGTGAAGCCGGGCGAGCGGGTGGCGCTGGTAGGGCCGTCGGGGGCCGGCAAGAGCACTGTCTTCCGCCTGTTGCTGCGCTTCTACGACCCGCAAGCCGGGCGCGTGCTGATGGACGGCGTCGACCTGCGCGAGGCCGACCCCGCCGAGGTCCGGGCGCGGCTGGCGCTGGTGGCGCAAGACACGCCGCTCTTCTCCGGCTCGGCCATCGACAACATCCGCTTCGGCCGTGAGGACGCGAACGCCGAAGAGGTTCTGGCCGCCGCCATGGCCGCGCAGGCGTCCAGCTTCCTCGACGACCTGCCGCAGGGCTTCAACACGCCGCTGGGCGAGCGCGCCAAGACGCTGTCGGGCGGCCAGCGCCAGCGGCTCGCCATCGCCCGCGCGCTGGTCCGCAACGCGTCCATCCTGCTGCTCGACGAGGCCACCAGCGCGCTCGACGCCGAGAACGAGCGGCTGGTGCAGCGCGCGCTGGACGAGGCCATGAGCGGCCGCACGACGCTAGTCATCGCGCATCGGCTGGCGACCGTGCTCAAGGCCGACCGCATCGTGGTCATGGACCAGGGCCGCGTGGTTGAGGAAGGCACGCACGCCGAGCTGACGGCCAGAGGCGGCCTCTACGCCCGGCTGGCGGAACTGCAGTTCGGCGGCGAGGCGGCTTAGTGCGTGGTTCGACACGGGCCTGCGGCCCTGCTCACCATGACGACTTCTGAGTTCGTCATCCTGAGCAGCCCGCGCAGCGGGCGTGTCGAAGGACGCAGGACCTAAGCCGCCGCCTTCAGCCGCTCCAGCAGCAGCGGGTGCAGGTCGAGGTTGCCGGCGCAGACGCTGCCCTTGGCGAGCATGTCGTCACCGCCGTCGGCGTCGGTGACGGCGCCACCCGCTTCCGTGACCAGCAGCAGGCCCGCCGCCAGGTCCCAGGGCTTCAGGTCGCGCTCCCAGAAGCCGTCGAGGCGTCCCGCCGCGACCCAGGCGAGGTCGAGGGCGGCCGAGCCGTTGCGGCGAACGCCCGCGACCCGCTGGCTGACCTGGTGCAGCTCCTTCAGGAAGCGGCCGTGCTGGCCGTGGCCGAGGAAGGGGATGCCGCAGCCGATGAGGCTTTCGTCCAGCCGCTGGCGAGCGGCGACGCGAAGGCGCTTGTCGCTGACGTAGGCGCCCTTGCCCTTCTCGGCCCAGAAGATCTCGTGGGTGATGGGGTTGTAGGTGACGGCCGCGACGATCCCGGCGCCTTCCCGCTCCAGCGCGATGTTGATCGCGAAGTGGGGGATGGCGTGCAGGAAGTTGGTGGTGCCGTCGAGCGGGTCGACGATCCAGGTGTGGGTCTTGTCGGAGCCTTCGACGGCGCCGCGCTCCTCCATCAGGAAGCCGTAGCCGGGGCGGGCCTTCGACAGCTGCTCGAACAGCACCTGTTCGGCCTTCAGGTCGGCGGCGCTGACGAAGTCGGCAGCGCCCTTCTTGGAGACCTGAAGCTCGGTAACCTCGCCGAAGTCACGCGCCAGGCCCCGCGCGGCCTTGCGCGCGGCGTCGATCATTACATTCAAGAGCGCCGACGGTGTGGCCACGAAATCCCCAATCCGCTCATCCCCGCGAAAGCGGGGACCCTGACATATGCACTAAACGATACCTGGTTCGAGGTTCCCGCTTTCGCGGGAATGAGCGGAGAAAATCAGTCCGCTCTGCGGAGGTACTCACCGGTCTCGGTCGAGATGAGGATGCGTTCGCCCGCGTTCATGTAAGGCGGGATCAGGATGCGCATGCCGTTGTCGGCCTTGGCGGGCTTGTAGGACGACGACGCGGTCTGGCCCTTCACGGTCGCATCGGCTTCCACCACCGTCACCACGACGTGCTCGGGCAGTTCGACGCCGATCGGCCGTTCCTCATGAAACTCGACGGTGACGATCATGCCGTCCTGCAGGAAGGCGGCGCGGTCCTCGCCGACGAAGTCCTTGTGCAGCTCGATCTGCTCGTAGGAGGCGGTGTCCATGAACACCAGCATGTCGCCCTCGGCGTAGAGGAACTGGTGGTCCTTCTGCTCCAGCGTCACGCGCTCGACGGTGTCGGAAGAGCGCCAGCGTTCGTTGAGCTTGCGGCCGTCGAGGATGTTCTTGAGCTCGACCTGGGCGAAGGCGCCGCCCTTGCCGGGCTTCACGTGGGCGGTCTTCACCGCGACCCAGAGGGAGCCTTCGTGCTGCAGCACGTTGCCGGGCTTGATGGCGTTGGCGCTGATTTTCATTCGTCTGCCGGGAGGGTTGGAAAATGGCGCGGGAACCTAGCCGCGCCCCCTCCTCAAGGCAAGGCGAGCTTGGGCAGGGTGTCCTTGGCGCCGCAGACCATGGTCGCCGCGCCGCCTACCGCGAACTTGGCGCCGGTCTGGTTCGGGCGTGAGCGCCAGCCGTCGGGCGGACCCTTGGTGCCGTCGAGGTCGATGCCGAGATCCTTGTAGCTGTCGCTAGCGCAATCGACCGCCGAGAGGGTGATGGCGTCGCGTTCGGTCCATTCGTCGAAGGTGGCGCCGGCCTTCTGGCCTATGGCGGTGCGCAGGACAACCAGGCCGGTCTGCGGGTCGACCTTGGCGAAGTCCATGTCGACGTAGGTGTCAGCCTCGCCGGCGACGGGCTGCCAGTTCTCGGCCGCGGCCGGCGAGGCCGCCAACAACGCCAGGCCCAGGAGAAGCGTAGGCCGCACGGCTATCCTCCCGATATTTTTCTTGTCCGATCAAAGGCTACGCCCGAGCTTACATCGCTGCAAGCAGAGCGGATGTCACAATCGGGCAAGCCGCCTCGTCTTGAGGGTGCGACAGACAAGGAGGGCGTCATGGGTAGCTAGGTTCGGTGGTTGCATCCGGTGCTTCTGGGCCTCAACGGCCTGATCATGCTGGTCCTTCCCGGACCCTGGTACGAGGCGGTGCCGGGCGTGACCGAGACGGGGCCGTTCAACCCCCACTTCGTCCGCGACATCGGCGCGGCCTACATCGCTTGCGCCGCCGGTCTGGGCTGGTGGGCGGCGCGGCGGACGGGACCGGCGGGGGCTGTGTTGCCGGTGGCGGTGTTCCTGGGCCTCCACATGCTGGTCCACCTGTTCGAGTCGCTGATCGGCCACCATCCGGCCAGCGACATCGGCCGCGACTTCGTCGGCGTCTACCTGCCGGCGCTGATCGCCGTGTGGATCGTCTGGCGCGGACTGAAGACCAAGGAGGCTTGAGAATGCTGAAGTCCATCCTGCACGCGGTGACGCGCGGCTTCGAGCGCCGCTACGACTACGACGCCAGCTACATGCACGCGCTGGCCGACATCGACCCGGCGGCCTTCTTCGCCTTCTCCAAGGTTCAGGGCCTGTCGAGCTACCGCAAGGCGCCGCCCGAGGCGCTGGCGGCGGCGGGACTGGTCGGCACGCTGGTCGAGGACTGCGGCCCCTGCACCCAGATCGGTGTGCGGATCGCCGAGGAGAACGGCATTTCCGCTACGGTGCTGAAGGGCATCCTGACGGGCGACGAGGCCGCGATGGGACCTGACGCGACGCTGGCGTGGCGGTTCGCGCGGGCTTCGCTGGCCCGCGACATGGAAACCGCCGACCCATTGCGCGACGAGATGGTCCGGCGCTGGGGCGAGAAGGCGCTGGCGGCCATTGCGCTGGCGATGGCGACCTCGCGGGTCTATCCGACGGTCAAGTACGCCATGGGCTACGGCAAGATGTGCTCGAAGGTCCAGGTGCGCGGCGAGGACGTGGCGCCGCTGGCGGCATGAATCCTGAACGCGCCTTCGAAGACCGGCGCGGGGCCATGATCGGACTCGCTTATCGGATGCTTGGCTCGCGCGCCGAGGCCGAGGATGTTGTGCAGGACGCCTGGCTGCGTTGGCGCGGCGCGGAGGGCGTGCAGAACGCCGACGCCTATCTGAACCGCGTGGTCACGCGGCTGTGCCTCGACCGGCTGAAGAGCGCCCGTGCGCGGCGGGAAGTCTATGTCGGCGAGTGGCTACCTGAGCCGGTGCTCGATCTGGACGCGGGCGACGACGCCGACCTGTCGGTGGCCTTTCTGCTGGCGCTGGAGCGGCTGACGCCGCTGGAGCGCGCCGCCTTCCTGCTGCACGACGTCTTCGACACGCCGTTTCCAGAGGTCGCCGCGACGCTCGGCCGTTCGGAAGCGGCCTGCCGGCAACTGGCGTCTCGGGCGAGGGCGCATGTGAAGGCGGGAAAGCCCCGATACCAGCCGACGCCGGAGGAGGAGAAGCGGCTGACGGAAGCCTTCCTGACGGCCGTCCTCACCAGCAACGCCGAGGGCCTGCGCGCCGTGCTGGCTGAGGATGTCGTCATGCACGCCGACGGCGGCGGGGTCGCCAGCGCCAACCTCAACCCGGTGTACGGGCTCGAGAAGGCGATCCGGCTGGTGCAGGGCGTGATCCGCAAGTGGCCGCCCGAACCGGGCTCCAGCGCCCGTCTCGCGCGCGTCAACGGCCAGCCGGGCATGGTGCTGATCGGGCCCGAGGGCGAGGTGATCCAGACGACGGCGCTGGAGCTGCGCGACGGCCGCATCGCGGCGGCCTACACCGTGCGCAACCCCGACAAGCTCAAGCACATCAGGACCCTGGCCTGATCGCCGCGTTGATGGCCTTTACCGCCGCCGCCGGACCCTCGGGGTGGTTCCAGACGCCGGACGACACCGCCACGAAGTCCGCGCCCGCTTGCGCCAGCACCCCTGCATTCTCGGCCGTGATCCCGCCGATGGCGACGCAGGGGGTGCTCATCGCCTCCTGCCAGATGGTCAGGATCTCAGGCTCGGGCCGAAAACCGCTGTCCTTGGTCGTCGTCGGGAAGAAGGCGCCGAAGGCGACGTAGTCCGCGCCGCCCTCGGCGGCCTCCATGGCGAGGTGGCGGCTGTCATGACAGGTGACGCCGATCATCCTGTCCTTGCCCACCAGCCGGCGCGCTTCGGCCAACGGGACGTCGCTCTGGCCAACATGGACGCCGTCGCAGCCGAAGCGGGCGGCGAGGTCCGCGCGGTCGTTGAGGATCACCGCCACGCCACGCCCGTGGCAGATCGGCGAGAGCACATCGACGGCCGCGGCGATCACCTCGTCGTCGACATCCTTCAGCCGGATCTGCAGCGCCGCCACGTCGCCGGCGTCCAGCGCCTCCGCCAGCACGCGCCCAAAGGCGGCCAAGTCGTCAATGGCGGGCGGGGTGATCAGGTAAAGGCGGCAGACGTGACCCATGGCTCTCCTTACCGCAGGAGCGCCTTCAGGCCATAGGCGACGAGCGCGGTGACCGCCGTGCTGGCAAGGGCTATCCCGAAGAACCAGGCCAGGCGCCGCCAAAGCGGCGCGTCAGTGCTCGTAGGAGGCATCGGCGCTGACCTTGCCGCGGAACACCCAGTAGACCCAGACCGTGTAGCCGAGGATCACCGGCAGCAGGATGGCGACCCCCACCAGCATGAGGGCCAGCGCGTTGTCGGCGTTGGCGGCGTCGCGGAAGTTCACCCCATAGGGGACGGCGTCGGGATAGAGGCTCCAGGCCAGCCCCAGGTAGCCGGACAGGAAGACCGTGAACCCCCCCGCGAACGGCAGGTAGTGCGAGCCTCGGCGAAGGCCGCCAACGACCATCGCCAGGCCAACCACCCCGATCAACGGGATGACCAGCAGCGGCGTCAGAACCCCGAGGTCGAAGCCGCGCCCGGTGAAGCCCCAGCGCGCCGCCACGTGGGGGTGAACGATCAGGGTCGCGAGGCTCACCGCCGCCAGCGCGACGGCCACGGCGATCACCGCCCGCCAAGCCCAGCGCCGCGCATCGGCGTGCAGGTCGCCCTCCGCCTTGACGATCAGCCAGCCAGCGCCGAGCAGCGTGTAACCCGCGACGACGCCGGCGGCAGTCAGCAGGCTGTAGGGCGTCAGCCAGTCGAAGGTCCCGCCGGCGAAGGCGCCGTCCTCGATGCGGACGCCCTGGATGAAGCCGCCGAGGATCAGGCCCTGCGCCGCGGCGGCGACCGTCGAGCCGCCCGCGAAGGCGGCCGTCCAGAACCATTTGCCGCGCTTGCGGCCCCGCAGGCGGAATTCGAAGGCGACGCCGCGCAGGATCAGGGCCAGCAGCATCAGGAAGACGGGCACATAGAGCGCCGGCATCAGGATGGCATAGGCGACCGGAAAGGCCGCCATAAGCCCGCCCCCGCCCAGCACCAGCCAGGTCTCGTTGCCGTCCCAGACCGGGGCAATCGAATGCATCATGGCGTCGCGATGCTTCGGGTCCCTGGCGAACGGGAAGAGGATGCCGAGGCCAAGGTCGAAACCGTCGAGCAGCACATAGAGCAGTACGGCGACGGCGATCAGCCCGGCCCAGATCAGCGGCAGATCGAGGTTCATGACGGCGCCTCCGGCTCGGTCGGGGTCTTGGCGAGTGGCGTGCCGGGCGCGCGCAGGTCGGCAGGCTCCTGTTCCTCGGCGCCGGCCGCCGGGCCCTCGTTGAACAGCCGCAGGATGTAGAGCGCGCCGACCCCGAAGACGACGGCGTAGACGATGATGAAGGCGATCAGCGAGGCGGAAACCGCCTCGGCGCGGACGGGTGAAACGGCGTCGGCGGTCCTGAGGATGCCGTAGATGACCCAGGGCTGGCGGCCGACCTCGGCGACGGTCCAGCCGGCGATGACGGCAATGAAGCCGCTTGGCCCCATGGCGACGCAGGCTCTGAGGAAGGCGCGTGAGTTCTCCGGCCCCTTCCTCCGCCACGCCAGCCACGCGCCCCACAGACCGAGCAGGATCATCAGGAAGCCCAAGCCCACCATGATCCGGAAGGCCCAGAAGACGATGGCCACCGGCGGCCGGTCCTCCGGCGGGAAGGCCTTCAGGCCGGTTACCTTGTCGGCCGTCGCGCCGGCGGTGATCCAGCTGCCGATCTTGGGGATGGAGAGTTCGAAGTGGTTGCGCTCCTGCGCCCGGTCGGGCCAGGCGACGACGTGGAAGGGCTGCTCGGTGCGCGTTTCCCAGAAGGCCTCAATAGCGGCGAGCTTGGCCGGCTGCAGGGTCAGCACCTGCTTGCCCTGGATGTCGCCGACGATGAGCTGAATCGGCGCGACGACGGCGAACATCAGGACGGCCATGCGCAGAGCCACCTTCGATTCCGCCATGCCGCGCCCCTTCAGCAAGGCCCAGGCGCTGGCCGCGCCGACGACCAGCGATGTCGTCAGGTAGGCGGCGATGACCATGTGGAAGAAGCGCGGGATGAAGGTGGGCGAGAAGACCACGCCCATCCAGCTGGCCGTCCGCAGACTGCCGTCCGGCAACACCATGTGCCCCGTGGGGTGCTGCATCCAGCTGTTCGCCGATATGATCCAGAAGGCCGACACGACCGTGCCGATGGCGACCAGCACGGTGGCGAGGAAGTGGAGCCTGGGCCCGACCTTGTCCCAGCCGAACAGCATGACGCCGAGAAAGCTGGCCTCCAGGAAGAAGGCGGTCAGCACCTCGAAGGCCAGCAGCGGCCCGATGACCGATGAGGCGACCTCGGAGAAGACGCTCCAGTTCGTGCCGAGCTGGTAGCTCATCACCACGCCGGAGACGACGCCCATGCCGAAGGAGATGGCGAAGATCTTCAGCCAGAACCTGTAGAGCGTCCGGAAGACCTCGCGCCCGGTGGCCAGCAGCAGGCCTTCGAGCACCGCTAGAAAGCTCGCCAGCCCGATCGTGAAGCTCGGGAAGATGATGTGCCAGGCGATCGTGAAGGCGAACTGCAGTCGCGACAAAAGCAGCGCGTCGAAGTCCATCGCCCCTTGTCTCCACGTCCGCCGTCACAATGCGCCGCGGTGGGAAAGGTGTCGAACTTCGAAACGGGAAGGGCCGCGGAACTGGCCAGTTGCAAATGAGTTGCAACATCGCTCGCAAATCAGTAGATGGGGCTCATGTACGTTTGCAACTGCAATGGCATCCGTGAACGCCAGGTCCGCCAGGCCATCGCCGCCGGCGCTCGCAAGCCTGTGGACGTGTTCAAGGCGCACGACTGCAAGGCGCAATGCGCCCGCTGCGTCTGCGAGATGCGGCAGATGATCGACGAGAGCCACGAGGCCCTGCGCTACGCCGCCGAGTAGCGTCCGGTCATCCCCGCGAAGGCGGGGATTGCGAGCGCGAAACACTTGCAAACATAGCGGTTGAAGCCTCGCGCGCGATGGCGCAGGTCAGGGCTCTACACGAGCTTGAGAGGGACCATGGCCATGCAGGGCGACCCCGCCATCATCAAACTGCTCAACACGGTGCTGACCAACGAGCTCACCGCCGTGAACCAGTACTTTCTGCACGCGCGGATGTTCGAGAACTGGGGCCTCAAGCGCCTCGGCAAGGTCGTCTACGACGAATCCATCGGCGAGATGAAACACGCCGACAAGCTCATCAAGCGCATCCTCTTCCTCGACGGCCTGCCCAACCTGCAAGACCTGCACAAGCTGCGCATCGGCGAGAGCGCGGTCGAGTGCCTGGGCGCTGACCTGCAGCTCGAGCTTGGCGGGCGCGAGGCGCTGGTGGCTGGTGTCGCCCAGTGCGAAGCCGCCCGCGACTTCGTCAGCCGCGAGATTCTCGAGGAAATCCTCATCGACACCGAGGAGCACATAGACTTCCTGGAGACCCAGCTGTCGCTGGTGAAGCAGCTCGGCGAGCAGAACTACCTGCAGTCGGCCATGGGCGAGGTCGAGGGGTAGTTTCCTTCTCCCCTTGCGGGAGAAGGTGGCCTGCAGAGCAGGTCGGATGAGGGGTCTCTCAGAAGCTTCAGCTGCCGCATGCAGCGGATGGGCGGTGCGCCCCCTCATCCGTCAGCCTTCGGCTGCCACCTTCTCCCGCGAGGGGAGAAGGATCGTTAGGCCGCCTTCTCCAGCGCGCCTTCCCACTGACCCAGCGAGGCCAGGCCGTTCATGCGGGCGCGGTGGTGGAAGGCGCGTTGGGCGGCCGCCACGTTCTCGCTCTTGCCGGACCAGGCCTTCTGGGGCGCGGCCTGCAGGGCGCGGCCGTAGCTGAAGGTCATTTTCCAGGGGAAGCCGCCGATCTTGTTCATGGCGTCGAGGTGGGCGGTGGCTTCCTCGTCGGACTGGCCGCCGGAGAGGTAGGCGATGCCCGGCACGGCCGACGGCACGGTCGCCTTCAACGCGGCGATGGTGCGATGCGCGACTTCTTCGACCGATGAGCGCTTCGAGCAGCCCTTGCCGCAGATGACCATGTTCGGCTTCAGCACGATGCCTTCCAGCGGCACGCGCTGCTCGAACAGCTCGGCGAAGACGGTCTGCAGGGTCCAGCGGGTGACCTGGTCGCAGCGGTCGATGTCGTGGGCGCCGTCCATCAGGATCTCGGGCTCGACGATCGGCACGATCTGGTTGGCCTGGCAGAGCGCGGCGTAGCGGGCGAGCGCGTGGGCGTTGGCCTTGATCGCGCCCCAGGTCGGGACCCCGTCGGCGATGTCGATCACCGCCCGCCACTTCGCAAAGCGCGCGCCCTGTTCGTAGTACTTGGCCAGCCGCTCGCCCAGGCCGTCGAGGCCTTCGGTGATGGTTTCGCCGGGGAAGCCCGCCATCGGCTGGGCGCCCTTGTCGACCTTGATGCCCGGAATGGAGCCGGCGGCCTCGATCAGCTTGACCAGCGGCGTGCCGTCGGCGGCGTTCTGCCAGATGGTCTCGTCGTAGAGGATGACGCCGGAGACGTATTCCATGGCGTCCTTGGCCCGGAACATCAGCTCGCGGTAGTCGCGGCGGTTCTCCTCGGTGTTCTCCACCCCGATGGCGTCGAAGCGCTTCTTGATCGTGCCGGTGGATTCGTCGGCCGCCAGGATGCCTCGACCGGGCGCGACCATCTTTTCGGCGACTTCGTTCAGAGCCTGCAGGTTCATCTCGACTACCTCAATCAATCCCGTTCCAGCGCCGCCACCCCGGGCAGCTCCTTGCCTTCCATCCATTCGAGGAAGGCGCCTCCGGCCGTCGACAC